>NZ_JACJEO010000015.1:0-129881 GCF_014164115.1 Pseudoalteromonas sp. SG45-2 | reverse complement strand
CGAACTCAGTAGTGAAACGAAACAGCGCCGATGATAGTGTAGCATTTGCTATGTGAAAGTAGGACATTACCAGGCTTCAAATTGTAGAGAGCCCGACTAGAAATAGTCGGGCTTTTTTACGTCTGAAGAAAAGTAAAATGTGCGCAATTATCATCCACTCACAGCAACACCCATCACGTAGGTCGGGCGAGCACAGCGACTCCCGACGTTAAAATCACAGCAAAATCCCTCAATATCTCAGTGGGCCAATCCAGTAGCATTTGCTATGTGACTCTCCACCGCTGTGGGCACTACGACATTACCAGGCTTCAAATTGTAGAGAGCCCGACTAGAAATAGTCGGGCTTTTTTACGTCTGCAGAAAAGTTAAATATGCGCAATTAATATACACTCATACCAACACCATCGAGTAGGGCGGAAAAATAGATCACTTAATTAAGCGAATTGGTATAAAAATAAAATTGTGAACTACCGAATTTACGTTTTCGGTTTGTGTAAGCAGTTGTTTAGGTGAAGTATCAAACAGAATTTATAAATTAGTTTGATTAGTTGATTATAACTCGTTAACTAACCACAGACTTAGCTTGTTTATGAGGGCAATGAATACTAATATGATTTCATGATCTTATAACTAAATCTATTGGCTTAGTTGTTTTAAAATTACTACCAATAATGATTGTGAGCTGTAACTTAAATGCCTTATGAAACATTTGTAGATGACTCTGCATCGCTAGTTGAATTTACCCGAGTTTACTTAGCTATTTTTTATACTTTTGTTGCCGGATTTTATACATTTAGAATTATTTATAAAAATCGAAATACACCATCTGGCGTTATTTATCCCGGTGATAAATTTTGTACTAGTTGGTGGAATCATATGGTTTTTAAATTTTTCAGGGCTGCTATTTGGTTTGTATGTGTAATTAGAGTATTTGTACCTGAGTTAGATAGCTATCTTGGGCTATTCCCAATACTCAATGGCTGGCCAGGCGTATTATTTGGCGATATTTTATTGAGTGCAGGTTTTATTTTGACGATGTTTGTACATTTTCATATGGCGGCACTTTGGCGTTCAGGAATTGATCCTAAGGGACCACATGAGCTTAAAACATCAGGATTATATGAATACTCTAGGAATCCGATGTATTTAGGCGTTGTAGCTGCACAGGTGGGGTTCTTTTTAGCCTTACCTAGTATATTTAGTTTGACCTGTTTAGTTATTGGTTTTACAGCTATATATAGACAAACATTAGTTGAGGAGGCTCATTTAGCCCATCGTTTTTCTGCACAATATAAAGAGTATAAACAACTAGTCCCTCGCTGGTTATAGCTTGGGATTGAGCTTTAAATACGTGGATTTTTAAGGCAAAAGTAAAGAAGTGTTCTGTGTTGGCTTGCTAAAATCCAGCACAATAGACATAAATCAGATCACTTCTTTTTGTTTTATACCAATTCGCTTAATTAAGTGATCTATTTTGAGGATGGAAAAACGTGTTGATAGCTAGGCAAAAAATTTGCTATTTAGTTGTTCTAAATGAGAATTTTTTAACACAGGTAGCGACACATTTAGCCCCGCAAAATGATTAAGTATTATTGCGGATTGGTATTATATACTTTTTCATAAACTCTTGTTTAGTAATTGCCTTTGAAAAAATGTAGCCTTGAATGTAATCACAAGCAAGCTGCTTTAATAGGTCATACTGTTTTTGTGTCTCAACTCCTTCAGCAACCACCATTACGTCTAGATTGTGAGCCATAGTGATAATAGCTTTCACGAGACCAATGCTATTATCGTTTGATTCTATATCGTTGATAAATGAGCGATCTATTTTTAAAATATCTATATCTAAGCGCTGTAAATACGCCAAAGAAGAATAACCAACACCAAAGTCGTCAATCGCAATATCTATATTAATAGTGCTTAAGCGTTTTAATTGTCGTTGTATTGACGAGTCGGGATCCATTAAAGTATTTTCAGTGACTTCAATTAAAATGGTGTTTGCGGGTAGTTGGTACTTTTTACTTGCAACAATCCATTCATCCACCCAGCAACCAGCGCGGTCAATTTCAAGAGGTGATGTATTTACACTGACTTGAATTGCCTTTTCACTTAAAACATTGAATTGGACGGTATCTTGAATTGCTTGAGATTTTACCCATTGGCCGATATCGTTTATTAATCCGTTTTTTTCAGCAACTGGTATAAATTCATTTGGCCCTATTAGGCCTCGTTCAGGGTGGTTCCAACGAATTAAGGCTTCAGCTTTTGGTACTGATTTCCCGTCAATTGAAAATATAGGTTGGTAAAATAATTCAAATTGGTTTTTAACAATTGCAGTGCGTATTTCCTCTATTAGACGACGCTTTTCTGTGGCTTTTTCTTCGATAGCATAGGAGAAAAACTCATAGCGATTCCGACCTTTATTTTTAGACAAGTACATCGCTTGATCAGCACGTTTAACGAGCTCTTCTACTGTTAAGCCATCAGCAGGAAAAAACGTTAAACCTATGCTTGCTGTAACATACACTGTTTCTTTTTTTATTTTAATACTCTGCATTAAACTATTTTTTATAGCTTCGGCAATTTTTGATGCTTCATCCGGGCTATTTACACCCTCTAAAATCAATGTAAATTCGTCACCACCCAAACGTGCGACTGTATCTTTAGTCGTTATACAACTTTGTAGTCTTGTTGCTACTTGGTGTAAGAGTAAATCACCGTAGTCGTGACCTAGGCTGTCATTTACTTCTTTAAAGCCATCCAAATCTATGAATATAAGGGCGAACTTCATTTCCTTAATACTTACTAAGCTTTGTAGTTTTTCGTAAAAATAACGCCTGTTCGGTAAGTCGGTTAATCCATCTTGGTAGGCATATTGTTGCAACTGAATATTCGCATTTTCAAGTTCATTAGTACGCAGTCTAACTTGGTTTTCTAATGAATTTTCTCTTTGCTCAATGTTGTATAACATCGCATTAAAACAAGAGGTTAATTGTCCTACTTCATCTTGTGATAGCTGTTTAGCGCGTAAGCTATAATCATGTGATGTGGTTATTTTATTTGCTGTTTGAGCTAAATATAAAATAGGGTTTAAAAAGCGACGCCTTAATAAAAGAGATAAAATTAGGCTGATGGCAAAGGTGAATACCATCAAAATCATTATAAATTTAAAGTAAAAAGTAATTCTGTCTTGAATGTAGCTGTTGTTAGCGCGTATTTTTAATATACCGTAATCATGCATATCGAGCTGAAGGGGTGTACTCACTTCAATATTTTGCTCCATATCTTCATCTTTGGATTGCGCAATAACAAGTTGCTCACCAGTCACACTTGTTACCATTATACTAATAACATCTGAGCGTATAAGTATTGGGTTTATAAGCTCTTGCACTGCATCAATATCATCAAACATAAGTGCTGTAGTTATATTCGGTGAAAGCATTTTTGACAGAGAGCCCAAGCTTTCTATTTGTTCCTCTTTAGCGCTAGTGATTTCATAAGCACTAAATACAATGGTTACTGTCGCGGTTGATACAAGTGCAACACTCATTAAGATAAATAGTAATTTTTTGCTCATCGTATTTAATGTAAATAGTTTTTTCATTGCACTACCTATCTACAACGCGGGCAAGGCGTAGCACTTTTGAGCTCATAGTAATACCTGCATCTTTAAGCTGTTTCGGAGCAATTTCAAAGCGAATTTTACCACTGGAAAGAAAAAACCTGATATGACCGCCATTTTCAATAAATGTGTCTGTTTCACCAATGAGCATAACGTTTTTCAGTTCTAAAGGTGTTATGTTTTGCCATTCGATAAATGTATCAGAGGTAATAAATAGCATGTTACACGCCGAGGTTGTTACTTCATCAAGAGTGATTAATTTATTGTATAGAGGTAAGTTTTTTATAGTGCGACTTTTTAAAGCGTTGTTAGCCGCATCAATAAAGTATTTATCAGGGCTACAAATAATAAATTCATTAAGAGATTCTAAATGATAATCCCAGTGTCCAAAACGTGCAAAGTTATATAAGAAGCCTGCTTTTAGCATGTATTCTTTTTCAACAGCGCCAACGCTGGCACTAAGAAGTGTCAACGTTATTAAGCTACTGTGAATTAAACTTCTTAATTTAATCATCTAATTAACTTAGAAATTTGCTGAAATTGTAAATGTAATACATTCATCAATATAGTTTGGTAATGTATAGGTTTCGCGCGTATTATTGTACTCAATATGTGAACCTGCAAAGAGGTTTTTACCCGAAATTGCAGTAGACCACACAGGTGTTGCTTGCCAATTCCAACTAACATCTAACGTTGTGTAATTATCAGTGTTATATGCATTTGAGTTTATTGCGCGCAATGTCGCAAACACATTATGGTTGGTTAAAAAAGAATAATCGGCTTTTGCAAATAACTGCCTGTTTTTAGAGTCATAGCCGATTGCGGGCTCTACTCGAGGAGGTAAATCGTAGTTATAATCGGTGTAACTATAACCAAACTCAGTATTGAGATTATCAACAGGTTGCCACGATACAACTAGGTCGAACCCTTTAGTGGTCGTGTCTGCTACAGATGCAAAGTCTAAATCTATGCGAGTCATTGTTAGTGCTTGAAATACTTCTGGGATTCTCCCTGCTAGAAATAATTCAAGTATAGGTGTGAATTGTTCAGCATGCGTATTCATATCAATAACCGCTACGTTATTAGCATCGGTATAATAAGTAGAAAGATCCAATGACCAATCGTTAGCAGTAAAACGGTAGCCTAATTCATAAGATAGATAGTTTTCAGATTTAACTTTGTCGTTACCATTTAGGTAGGTTGCAATTCGGTAGTCGTCTATTTGTCCAAAGCCAGAGCTTAAACCGGTAAGATCTTTAATTTCTGTACCATTAACTTTAAAGTTGTCGTTAAATTCAATCAATGTTGGTGTACGTACACTTCTCGATATAGCACCCCAAGTAAGGTGGTTATCTACTGGTTTGTATATAAGCCTTGCTGACGGTTGATTTTCCCAGCCAGTTAAATCGTTATGATCAAGCTTAGTACCAATAATAAAATCGAGTGTATCAGGCGTCACATTGTATTGAGCTTGAACAAGTGCACCAAACTGTTTGAGGTTATCAAAGTTTTTATCGCTATCTAAAAATACACTTTCTGCGAAAGAGATAGAGTTATACCGGTAGTTTAATCCCCAATCTAGCTGTAGAGATTGGTATATGAAGTTCATTTGATAATCAATATCTATCGATTCAAAATCTTCTTTAATATAATCTTGGGAACCATTTTGTTTCAGCCAAGAAATTTGTAGCATTTGATTGGCATCGGGCGACACTCTGTTTTCAAGGCGTGCCATTATGCGTGAGTCTGTTCGCTTTAAATCATCTGAGAATGAAATGTTTTCGTTGGTTTCATCTATAACACCTCGGTAGTTTTGACCAAGTGTTGAGTGAGTAACGTCCCCCTGTAGTAGCGCAGACCACTCATCATTAGGGGTAAAGTCAGCCCGAAAACCTAAAGAATTTTGTTTAGTTGTATCGTTAGGTGCGAGTAAGATCCCTTTTTTTGATTCATTCGCATCTTTTACATGACCATACACACGGTAGCTGCCTATGTTACTTATATCACCACCGTAACGAAGATTTGCATCAACATTTATTTGATTACCAGTTGTTACGTTTGCGTATCCACCGCGAGTATCAATACTGTTTTTAGTAATGATATTAATCACGCCATTATTTGCGTTACTACCCCAAAGTAATCCGCCTTGTCCGCGTATTACTTCAATGCGCTCAATGTCATACAAAGGAACGTTGAGTGTTTCCCAATAAACTGCAGCAAATTTTGGGGTATATAAGCTTTGTCCGTCAATCATAACCAATAGTTTGCTAGAAAATCGAGAGGCAATACCTCTTGATGAAATAGCCCATTGATTGTTATCGAGCTGACGTACAATTAAACCAGGCACCATTTTCAGTGCTTCAGGTACTGATGTAGCACCAGAGTTAGTAATTTGTTCTTTACTTAATACATAAATAGATGAGGCGGTATCAAATGCTGATTGTGCTCTTTTCATCGCAGAAGTTGCTTGTACATCCATGCCCATTAAAGCATCAAGATCGAGGTCTTCATCTTCAAACGGCTCGGCCGTTAAGAGAGGGCAAACAAAAAGTAATGGCCAAAACAAACGTTGTGATATTTTCACCCAAAAGTCTCCTGCGCAATCAAAAATCAAAAACAGTCTTTGTTTTTGTAATACATGTGATATCACACAATATTAACATACATTAACAGTGTAAAAGCATAAATGAGATTAAATCAAGGTAGCTAATTTTGTAGTAGTTAAAAGGTCTAATTTCGCCCAATTGAACTGTAAAAATATAGTTAAATGAACTTTATAAGTATATTTATTAAAGAGTCAGTAAAATGTAAATAGCTGATAGTTATATGTTTATATACGACTTAAAATTTAGTCTATTTCAGAATAACTTCAAAGTATTTATGGTTATTAAATATTTAATCTTAACTTTTTCGTGTCATGCTTCTCAAAGCAATATTAATTATATGGGCACAATTTATACCTAGCCCTGTGTTATCTGCGATTGTGGTTTAATTATCTTTGCTTTTGTTAAAGCTATATAGAATACTTAAATTTGCTTGGTTTTGCTTTAAAGGCACCAAAGTATGATAAAAAATGAATTAATTAATGTAGAAGAAGTACTCGATTTAATGCTTGATGCCGTTTGTGTGGTAGATAAACAAGGCACATTTGTTTTTGTAAGCGCAGCATTTGAGCAAATTTTTGGTTATACGGCCGACGAAGTTGTAGGCAAAAAGATGATTAACTATGTTTACGAAGGTGATCATTACAAAACGCATAACGCCGTAACTTCGCTATTGTCTGGCGAAACGGTAAACCCTCGCTTTGAAAACCGCTGGATGAGAAAAGATGGTCAATTAGTCCATATATTATGGTCTGTTCGTTGGTCAGAGCAACATCAAGTAAGAATTGCAGTAGCGCACGATATAACTGAGCGAAAAGTAATGGAAGAGCAGCTCCATTACATGGCTCGGCACGATGTGTTAACTGGTTTGCCTAATCGCTCTTTATTGATGGAGCGATTAGAAAAAGTAATTATTAGTGCAACTACAAACAACACATTTTTTTCTTTACTGTTTATAGACATAAATGGCTTTAAAGCAGTAAACGACACCCACGGACACGAAACTGGCGATAAGCTTTTATGTGCTATAGCAAAAAGGCTTTCAGCGTCGGTTAGGCATTACGACACAGTAGGGCGTTTAGGTGGAGACGAATTTTTAATTATTTTAGATAATTTAAGTTCTAGCCACGAAACCGTCAGAATAAAAAATAAAGTCCTCACTGAGTTTAAAGCTGTCTTTAAGTTAGATGACGTACTACTAAATATTTCCCCCAGTATTGGCTTTGCAAACTACCCAGAGCACGGACAAACAGATCATGAACTTATAAAATATGCTGATCAAGCTATGTACAAAAATAAACAACAAGGCTTAGATAACGTAACCTATTTACCTTAAAAAATTATGCTGAACTACCACCTTAGACAGCTCATCTTCACAACGCCCTTAACTACAATACATTACTTAGCGCCACATTTTTAATAGCGGTTTTCCAGCGCTGCGTTAAAAATCTATAAATGCTCTTACAGCAGTTTGTAGGTAGTTCCTTGATAAATAAACTGCACAAGTAATTTCTGGGTGATAATGAAGGCAATTACCGTATAGGCAGTAATACATTTTTTACTAATGATGCAGGCGAAAGCAAAGTTTCGGTCACTGATTACGCAACAGCAATGGTTGATGAAGCGCAAAAAGGAGTGTACGTAAATCAGCATATTAGTATTGCCTACTAATATGATTACTAATCAAAAACGTTTGATTATTTTGATATAACAATACTGGCTCACAAGGCTAAAATAATTTAATCTGAGCGTATTAATTCTTATTAAATTATTTGCCTTATGAGCCTTCTTTTTTCTCTTGCGTTAGCAAGCCTTCCCGCTTTACCTGAGCCTGTTGCAAATAATGCTGTGGCTAAAGTTATTGTAAAAAACCAGCCCTACTTTTTAAGCTTTATGGGGCTGGGGCGCGATAAACAATACTCGTCAGTGCATAACAAAGTGTGGACGCTTAAAGTTGGCGATTCACAGTGGCAATCTAAAACTGGTGTGCCTTCAAGCTTGCCATTAAAAGGGCGCTTAGCAAGCACCGCAGTCGGCTTAGGCGAGTACGCTTATGTGTTTGGCGGTTATACGGTAGCAGAGGATCATACTGAAGTTTCAAGCCCCGACGTATATAGGTACGACGTAATAAAAGATACCTACACTCACCTTGCTAGCATGCCAGTACCCGTAGACGATAGCGTAGCGCTGAGCTACAAAGCGCGTTACATTTATCTAATTAGCGGTTGGCATAACGACGGCAACGTAAACTTAGTACAAGTATACGACACGCAAAATAATACATGGCAACAAGCCTCGCCATTTTTAGGTGAGCCCGTATTTGGCCAAGCCGCTGCTATTAGTGGTAACACCATTGTTATTTGTGATGGCGTTAAAACACAAGCTAATCCTGATTCGCGTCGCTCGTTTGCAGGTGTAGCACAGTGCTTAAAAGGCACAATAGATTCAACTAACCCACAAAAAATAGATTGGCGTACCTTGCCACATCCAACAGGCACTGCTCACTACCGAATGGCAGCCACCAGCTATAATGGCAATATTTATATGATGGCAGGCTCTAATAACCCATACAACTACAGCGCAATAGGCTACGACGGCAAACCTGCACCAGCAAGTGACCATGTTTGGCGCTTTAGTATCAAAAAAAACGAATGGCAGATTTTATCCCCAGTTGAAGTAAAGAGCATGGATCATCGTGGTTTACTTGAGCACAGTGGGGTTTTATATAGAATTGGCGGCATAGATAACAGTCAGCAAGTAAGCGCTAACGTACTCGGTTACGAGGTTGAAAAGTGAACACTCTTTACATTACAGGAGCGGGAGTCAGCGCAGCCAGTGGTATTCCCACCTTTAGAGGGGAGGATGGTTATTGGACCATTGGCAGTAAAAATTATACGCCTATGGAAATGGCAACGCGCGCAATGTATCAAAACGCCCCAAAAGAGTTTTTAGCATGGTATTACCATCGCTTTGCAACGTATCGCAATCATGGCCCAAACGACGTACACCATTGGCTAAGTGACAAAAACCTAATTACTCAAAACATAGATGGGCTTGATGGTAAAGCAGGTAATAAAAACTACATTGCTATTCACGGCAGGCTTGATCAAATGACCTTATTTCATGAGCAAGGTGAGCCAGTCACGCCACTTGCCACCCCGTGGGATAGCGTAGACGAAAACTGCCTGCAAGAGTCTCTTTTTGAGCTATTTAATATTCAAAACCAAACGCCTGAGCTAAACCATTCATTTAAGCCCTTTGTTTTATTATTTGACGAATACTACACCGAGCTTTACAGAATAACACAAGCACAACAGCGTATGCTCAACGCCGATAAAATTGTATTTATGGGCACCTCGTTTAGCGTCAATATTACGCAAATGGCAATTGAAATAGCCCGAAATTACGACATTCCTGTTGAAGTGGTTGACCCTGAACCTGCACATATTTTGCACGCTAACGTCACATATAAAAAAATGAATGCATTAGATTACATTCAATCTAATTAATAAGTGCTATATTTTAAAGGGGTTGGTAATGTTTTCTTAAATATTAAAATCTCTTTATATAATATTAACGAGTCAAAAATGTTATTATTATCCTGATTATAACAATACTAAAGAGATCTGAATGAGCGACTTAACTGCAATAGCAAACTTGTCCATTTTACTTGTAGAGCCTTCAGAGGTTCAGCAAAAAATAATAATAAAATCGCTTTTAGAAAGTGGTGTAAAACAAGTTGAAACTGCATCTACACAAACACAAGCGCTTAGCTTATTAGCAAGTTATCACCCTGATCTAGTTATAAGCTCTATGTATTTATCTGACGGGACAGCCGACTCACTATTGCAAGAAATAAGATCAAACCCTATCACCGAGCATCAACCTTTTATGCTTATATCGAGCGAGCGTAATAAAAAATACCTTGAGCAATTACGCCAATCGGGTGTGCTGGCTATTTTGCCTAAGCCTTTTAGCGCAAAAGCCATTACCCGCGCACTCAAAGCAACCCTCGACATCATAAGCGAAGAAGAAGTAGAACTTGATCATTTTGACGTAACGTTGCTGCGAGTTTTAGTGGTAGACGACAGCCGTTTTGCGCGTAAACACATAATACGTGTACTTGCAGGGATGGGAATACCTGCACCAATAGAAGCTGAAAACGGTAAAGAAGCTATTGAGCACTTGAATAACCAACCGTTTGACTTAATAGTAACCGACTACAACATGCCAGAAATGGACGGGCGAGAACTAACAGAAGCCGTTAGAAGCTCAAATAGCTACTCACATATTCCTATTTTAATGGTGAGCTCAGAGGCAAACGACACTCACCTAGCTAATATTGCTCAAGCGGGAGTTGATGCTATTTGTGATAAACCGTTTGAACCGGCCACAGTGCGAGAATTACTGTATAAAATAATGTCTTAAAAGTAAGTACAAGCGTAGGACGGTTATTATTTGGCCTACGCTCATCTTTAAAATACATTTACTATTACAGTTTTCCTAATCTATAAATGAGTAATGCCGTTTTTTTAATGTTTTTATCAAGGCTGGTTAAATCGGCTGTTTCGTTTTTAGTGTGCGCACCGCTGCCCATCAAGCCTAATCCATCAAGTGCCATATCAACATGGTTTGCCGCAAACGAAATATCAGCCGCACCTGCATTGCGTGGATTGGCGGCTACTACTTTGTTGAAGCCTAAGTCGTGGCTTGCGTCGCTGTATAATTCTAATAGCTTTTTATTGCCATCAGTTAATGCCATTGGCGGATAACCATCTTCAAAAATAAGCTCTGCTTTACTGCCATCTAAGTTTTTAGCCACAATTTGTAGCATAACCCTTTTAGCGCTTTCTACCTGCTTTGGCGAAAGTGCGCGTAAATCACCTGCAACATGCACGGTTTGTGCAATTACATTGCTTTTACCAAACGCCGTTGCTGACGAGTTAGCACTGTCGTAGTCGGCATTGGTACCGCCCACAATAAGCCCTGGGTTAAATGTTAAATTAGGTTGCGTGGCAAGTTGCTCTCTAAAATCATTTAAAATGCGTGATGCTTCGTAAATAGCGCCATAACCAACGCTGTCGCTAAATATTTGCGACGAATGCGCTGCATTTGCCGTTACATTTAGCGTCCAGCCGGTATAACCACGGCGCGCCGCCATAGCTGTTTTTATATTGTTATCGCCATTTTCATAGCCAAGCGCTACGTCAGCCCAAATTGCTGCATCAACAATAGCTTGTTTAGATAAGCTAAGTGGGCGACCGCTGCTTTCTTCATCGCCAGTCAGCAATACTTTTATGCTTACATTTTCGAGTAAATTAAGGGCTTGTAAGCTTTTAAGTGCGGTAATTATTATCGTGTTACCGCCTTTCATATCGGCAACGCCTGGGCCACTGGCTGTATCGGCATCAAGTTGTTTGTAGGTAGTAAAGTTATCGTTTTTGGCAAATACCGTATCTAGATGGCCGATCATCAGTATTTTTATTGCATCGGGGTTTTTACTCTCATGGGTTGCCAGTACATGTCCTGCGCGGTTAAACGCACTGCCATCCAGCCATTCTACTTTAAAACCAATGGCCTTAAGTTGCTCGCTTGTCAGCGCGCCTACTTTTTTTACACCTTCAATATTAAGCGAACCGCTATTAATATTTACGGCTTGCTCTATTTCTTTAAGTGCTTGGGGAATGTTTCTATCGACCTGTTTTACTATTTCACGCTCATTTTTATCAAGCGCCGCATGGCTTGTAAGCGACAGGGTACTCGCAAGGGTAAAAATAAGTGCATGGCTAAATTTTAAAAATGACATAACAGCATAATAAGTGAGAAATAAGAATATTTAATATGAAGTAAAAATACACAGGATTCAATAGAAGTAGATTGTGATTTTTAACTAATTTTATAAGTAATAACGAGTTACAAGTTTAAGGGCTATGGGGTGTACGCATTATTGGTTTAAACACAGATATTTAAAATATAACCTTTTAACTAATAATCAAGCTGTATAACTAAACAACGATTTGGCTGATATTACTGATCTCCACCATTTTGGCATTTTTCTGCATTTAGAAAAGGTAAGGAGAAGATAACTAACTGTTTACAGGTGTTTATTTTATAGCTAGGATAAAGTCATTGTAATATAAGGACATTTGCCGGTTTGTAAAGCGACAAATGTCGTAGACTAAATTGTTATACGAATAGGCAATTATGGCGTTACCTGAAATATTTGAAGCTATTATCTTAATTTTATTTATTGCTTTTTTCGGTTATAAAATACTAGCTGGTGTTCGTTCGTCTAAAAAATTTAATCGTGAATGGAACAATGTTCAGGATTCAGATAAAGAGGCTTTTCTTAAAAACAAAGGTAATTTATCTCAATGGGAATTAGGTTCTTTCACTAAGTTACCTAAACCATTAGCTTTTATAGGTAACTTACTAGCATTGGCTGTTATATTGTTTATTGTGTTGGTAGTAGTCGTTATTCTTTCACAGTAAGTGGTAATATTCGTATCACAAGCACTTCAAACGGAACAAAAACAGTTGGTTAGGTTCCGCTTCGCTACACATTATAACCAACAATTTTTGTCCGCTTAAGTGGGCGTTAGTTGCCAAAAGGAATTGAGTATATGGAAATATTTCACGCCACAATAGAAGATGCAGAATGTTTACTAGAACTTCAGCGCGTAGCTTATCAATCAGAAGCTGAACTGCATAATGACTTTAATATCCCGCCTTTAACTCAAACGCTTGATGAACTGAAAGCAGACTTTGAGAAGAAAATCATTTTGAAAGTTGTTGATAACGGTAAGTTATTGGCAAGCGGTCAAGCTCGCTTAGAAGCTGGTAGTTGTCATATTGGACGCATGGCGGTATGGCCTGAACTGCATGGCCAGGGTGTTGGCTCTAAGTTGCTTTCTTCACTTGAAACTGTATTTCCAGAAGCTAATCGTGTCGAGCTTTTTACAGGGGAGTTTAGTGCTTCTAATTTAGCGATGTATAAACGCCGTGGTTATTCTGAGTTTAAAACGGCAAAGCTGGGTAAAACGAGAGTTGTATTCTTAGAACGCAATCTAAAAAGCAGCTAACAAGCTTTTATTAATGCCGAATATTTTCCCTTCATTCTATCTAGTCGGTATTTAGAATTAACAACCATCAGGTTTAATACCATTAGCATTAAACCTGACAGCTCAAACTCAACCAATCAACGTTAATTAGTCGGCATTAAATAAATCTCACGTACGCTGTTGCGCTGGTTTGCTTCAATAGCAAACAGTACAGCGTCGGCTACATCTTGTGGGTCGAGTTTATCGGGTTTTGCCTCATCAAAAAACGGGGTGTTTACCATACCTGGTGCTATGGTGGTACAGCGGCCATTCCACTCACTCATTTCCTCAGCTAAGTTTTGTCCAAAGCCATAAGCAAACCATTTAGTTGCACCGTAAATAGAGCCGCCAATTGGCTTACGGCCAGCAGCAGAGCTGGTTAATATAAAGTGACCTTTATTTTGGCGTAAATGTGGCAGTGTTAGTTTTGCAGTCCACAGTAGGGCTTTAATGTTTATGTCGATCATGGTTGACCACTCATCCGGATCGCCTTTTTCGGTGCCCGCGGTTAAAACGCCCATGCCTGCGTTAGCAAAGGCTACATCCAAACGGCCAAACTTTTCAATGCCTTTTGTTACTACGTTTTCAAGTGCGGTAAAGTCTGTGGCATCTGCAGCTACGCTAAGTGCGTTATTTGAGCCTAATGATTCAACTAATTTAGTTAATTTGTCTTCGCTTCTGGCGGTTAAAATGACTTTGTGGCCATTGTTAACCAGCGTTTTTGCGGTTGCTTCGCCAATACCGCTTGAAGCACCTGTAATGAGGACTATTTTTTCTTTCGCCATGATTATTTCTCCTATGTTTACATATTCAAAATTATGAGAATAGTTTTACTAATGAGTGGGTCTTAAATGTATTTCTCTGATGTTATTACGCTGATTTGCCTCAATGGCAAATAGCACAGCATCGGCAACATCTTGCGGGTATAACTTGTCAGGTCTTGCTTCATCAGTAAAAGGGGTATTTACAGCGCCAGGGGTGATGGTTGTACAACGCCCATCCCATTCACTAATTTCTTGTGCTAGGTTTTGAGAAAAACCATAAGTAAACCATTTGCTTGCACCGTATATAGAGCCTTTAACAGCTCTGCGACCAGTTGCTGAGCTAGTAATAATAAAGTGTCCTTTGCTTTGGCGTAAATGCGCAAGCGTTAGTTTTGCAGTCCACAGTAGGGCTTTAATGTTTATGTCGATCATGGTGGACCACTCATTGGGGTCGCCTTCTTCAACCCCTAAAGTGTCTAGCCCTTTACCTGCATTAGCAAAGGCAACATCTAAACGACTAAATTTTTCAATGCCTTTAGCAACTACGTTTTCAAGCGCGGTAAAGTCGGTTGCATCTGCGGCTACGCTAATGGCGTTATCTGAGCCCAATGACTCTACTAATTCAGTTAATTTATCTTCGCGTCTAGCGGTAAGTATTACTTTATGACCATTGTTAACCAGCATTTTTGCGGTTGCTTCGCCAATACCACTTGAAGCGCCGGTTATGAGTACTATTTTCTCTTTTCCCATAGATAACCTCTTTTGTGAACCTTGAAAGCTTAAAATAACCATACCAATAAACGATTAACCTATATTGAATAGGCGCTATAAATTAGCCGTAAATAGGTGGGCTCTACGTATCAAAAACCATAGTTTTAACGGTATTTTTAAAGTTGAAATAAGTGATTAAAAAAGATAGGTTTAAATTTTTTATTCTATATACTCGCGCCACTTCTTTTGAAGTCGGTTTTATTAGATTTAACCATTATTTTGCTGAGTGTCAGCAATATTTATCGGAACAAACATGAAAGATAAACTTTTAGCGTTTTGGCAAAGCCATTCAGAAACAATCATCACTTTAGGGTACAAAGTGGTTTTAGCGTTGGTGATTTTAGTTGCGAGTGCCTTAATTGCACGCTCGGTTAAAAAAGCGATTAAAAACTCTAAATCGCCATTAAAAAGGGTAGATAGTACGCTACTCCCGCTTTTATCGAGTATTGCTGGTTATTTAGTTTATATAATTGGCGGGCTATTTATTTTAGATATTTTTGGCGTAAACACGGCCAGTTTAATTGCGCTAATGGGTGCTGCTGGTTTAGCGATTGGTTTAGCCCTTAAAAATACGCTGAGCAATATTGCTGCGGGTATTATGCTGCTAATACTCAGACCTTTTAAAATAGGCGATTTTGTTGATGCCAGTGGCACACTAGGTACTGTGAGTGAAATAAACCTATTTACCACTATTTTTAAAACCACCGACGGTCTTTATATAGCATCGCCTAACGGCAAAGTGTGGGGTGGCAATATTAAAAACTTTACCCGTAATGGTAAAAGACGAATGGACATAGTGGTGGGGATTTCGTATGCCGACTCTATTGACGTTGGCTTAAATGTACTCAAAGAATTAGCGGCATCAGAGAGCCGGTTACTCGCAGAGCCTGCACCTAAAGTAATGGTGACATCAATAGGCGAAAGCGCAGTGAACATTCAATTACGTGCGTGGGCTGTTAATGGTGATTATTGGCAAACTGTGTGGGATTTAAATAAACGTGTTAAAGAAGCAATTGAAGGCGCTGGGCTGAGTATTCCGTTTCCGCAGCGTACGCTGCATATATCCGAGTCGATGGCGTCGGCAATAACGGTAAGTAAAGACGTTTAAATTCTAGTAGCATGGACTGTACTAACTGAGCTATATATTAGTTTCACTTTTAATATACTTGATTATGTTTGTTAATAAATTGATAGTTAAATTTAAATAAGGCTATAATATACAGATACTTTTTAAATTAAATTTTGGTGTCAAGGATGGCTGTGAGAAACTCCCTACGTCTATTTTTTCTGTGTGTGTCTATAAATACTTTGCTTGCTTGCGGTGGTGGAGAATCTTCTGATTCTTCCCAACCCATCGAGAAATCACCCGAAACAGTCACTCAAACATATACTATAACTGCTATTGATGGTTATTTACGTTCTGCAGTTGTATGGCTAGATCTAAATAATAATGGAAGACAGGATACTGATGAACCTAGCACTATTACCCAAGCTAACGGTAAAGGAGTACTGACTCTTTCATCTGAAATTAATCCTGAAGATTATAGTGTAATTTTATTTGCTGAAGAGGGTAAAACATTTGATGAAAGCTTAAATAGGGTTATTAATGAAAACTTTATATTAGCTTCACCAAAAGGTGAACAAGTAATTAGTCCTTTAACGACACTTGTTTATTTGAAAAACAGAAAAACGCTTGATATAAACTCCGCTACTTCTCAAATTAGTCAGTTATTAAATGTAGCTCCGCAAAGTTTATTAGAAGACTTTATTATTAAAGGTCATGCTCAGAATGAGTCTGTGGCTGCTGATTTAGTTCGCCTTGCTATTATTCCCGGTTCAGAAACTAAATTGCTTAGTGATATTAATAATAGTGAGAGTGTATTCAATGAACTAAATGAGTACTTAGGGTTAAGAGAAAATGCGGACAGCCAAATATATATTATTAGAGATAGCACCGGTAAGTTGTCAGGCGATACAGATTTAGATGGTATTGCTGATAGTGAAGATTCAGATATTGATGGAGATGGTGTATTAAATACACAAGATGCTTTTCCATATAATATATCCGAATGGAATGATCTAGATAATGATGGTATTGGCGATAATAGCGATCCTGATATCGATGGCGATAATGTAGCTAATGCTTCAGATGTGTTTCCATTCGATGCAACTGAATGGGATGATCTAGATGGTGACGGTATTGGTAATAATAGCGATCCAGATATAGACGGTGATGGCATCCTTAATGATGAAGATGAAAACCCATACATAGCTGAATATAATACGATTAAAAACCCAGGTGAGTTAGCTATAGAGCAAACGATTGTAGGTGATATTTCTCAAGGTCAATGGCAGTATTTTACCGTTGAAGCACCTGAAAATAGAATACTAAATATTACGTTATTTAATTTATCGGGCGATATTGATTTATACGTAGAAGAAGATGATTTCCCAACCAAATTTGAGTATCAATGTCGTTCTAATTTAGGTACTACTCAAAATGAAAGTTGTGCAATACGTGTTCATCAGTCTGCTACTTACCACATCGGTATACTCGCGAAAGAAGGCGCGACTTTTAATTTATTAGCCACGACAGAAAATGTTATATATAAAAAGGCAATGCTACTTTTACACGGATTAGCTTCAAGTCCTAGTACATGGAATGCAATGGTAAATGACGATAGCTTTTTCAATGGTCAATGCCAAATATTAACTACTAACGATAATATTCTTCCAGTAGTTGAAGCTAATAGTGATGGCATTAGCTGTTTCAATTTGGAGTTTGGAGCATTTGATAGAGAAGGCATTTATGCAAGAACAGGCTTAGATAATAAATCATGTATTAATGCTTTGGGTTGTGATGGTGATTTTACCTCTTTTGAAGGCTTAGGTTACGAAGTAGAAAAGGCTGTAGAGAAAATAGTTGATTCTTTAGGTGAAGATACTGAAATATTTTTATTTGGTCATAGCCGAGGTGGTCTAGCTGCTCGCTCTTATTTGCAGAATGATCAAGCTATGTATAGGTCTTTTGTTAAAGGGTTCGCAACAACAGGCACTCCGCATCAAGGTTCTCCATTAGGCCGTTTTTATCAATATATGAATGACAACTGCATACCAGAAGGTACTTATCGACAAGATGGCGGAAAGTGTGAAGATAACTGGGAGGTTGTCGAGATGCTCAATGGTACAAGAACATATTTTGGGCTTAATCTCGGACCAGATTATCAAATGGATTTGCAATCCCCAAGTATTGATCTCTTATCGCCAGAGTCATCTGCAATACAAGATTTGAACAGCAACTTAATGAGCCTTGATGACCTAGTAATAGGGCAACTGGCTTATCAAGGGACTGACTTCGGAATCCTTTCGAAAGACGCTGGTATTTCGGGTTATGATTTGTATGCCTATCGAGCATTATTTTCTGGTGACCATCCGCATCCAGAAACGCTAAGGTATATTGAAAATGGACAAACAAGAGCTTCATTTATTGGTGATGGAATTGTACCTGTTTATAGCCAAAAATTGAGTTTATTGTTAGAAAGACAAGGTATATCAATTACTAAAGAAGATACACAAACAGATGCAAATATTTTGCACACAGAAGAGACTGAAAGAGTAACCGATATTTTTAGGTTGTTAGATGCCTTATATACAGATTTAGAGTGGAAATAAGTATTATGAAAAAAGTGATACTTTTAACTTTTATATGTTTACTGGTAGCGTTTACTTTTTATTGGTTTTTGCCTGTTGTTCAGTATGCAGAGTTCCCAGTGAATACAGATGCTAAATCTAGAGGGATTAAAGATACTGTATCTAATGTACAAACACACCAAACAGACACTACTTTGGTCACTTCTAAATCATCAAAAAATGCCAAAGATAATAATGTTGAAAAAAAAGAACTTAGTGATAAGGATGCTTTAACCATTGCTAAAATGCTTTTAAGTCGTGTTTATAACAGTGAAACCATTGATTTTAATGCTGAAAAAGAACTGTTAACTTATTTAAAAACTACAAATAAAGAAGTTGTTTATCAATTTATTGTTGAAAAATTACAATCAGCAATTAAGGGTAATAAAAATGATGATATATTAATTGAATATACTTTAAGCCTTTTAGTCGCAATAGATACTCAAAGAGCGAGTGAAGTGTTTTTTGGTTTTGTTGCCGAAGATGACTGGCAAGGATCGAGGGCTATATATAACGTTAAAAAGTCGATAGAAAAACTAAATCGAGGTGGTCAATACACCGCTTTAGCGCAGCAAGCATTTACAATTGCGAATGAAGAAAACCCATTTATTGGCGAGTTAGCTACTTCAATCGCTCGGCATGCAGAGGCTGAACAAATAGAGTATTTATTTGGTTATATTGATGAAAAATATGAGAGTAAGCACATGTTTGTTAAGCGTGCGATGAACACTATTCATGATGAATCTTTAGTTCCTCATATAGCAGGATATTTAACAGATAACTCCACCGCCAATATAAAAAACACAGTACTAAATACGCTTGCTAATATGGGACAATACGAAGCGACTGCTGTCTTAATCAAATGGAGTTCTACACAATCAAAAAGCTCTGCTGAGCAAGTAGAAAAACTGTTTGATATCGCAGTACAAAGAAGCCCTTCTACAAAAAGAGCAATAGAAAAAGAACTACATATTCAAAGTTTTGTAAGTAGCGAGGTAAAATTGGTGATTGCTAATGCTGCGAATAAAAAAACGTTGAAACAATAATGCAGCGACACTTATGCCGCTGCATTGTGAAATTGTTAACCCTCTAATTGAAAGTCGTACACTGAGCCTAAATTTAGTAGTTGTGTAAGCTCATCAAGTGCTTGGTAGCTTTCGGTGAGTAGGGCTGAGTCTGCAAAGTCACTTGCGCCTAATTTGTCGCGGTAGTTACGTTTTGCCCAGTCACACAGTTGTGTGTATTTAGTATCAGTTAAAATAACCTCTGGGTTTACTGCAGCAAGTTCTTGCTCGTTAAGGGCTACACGTAAACGCAAGCAAGCTGGGCCGCCGCCATTTTGCATACTTTGGCGTAAATCAAAAAACTGTACTTGGTTTACTGGGTTATCAGCCATAATCATTTCTTCAATGTAGGCGTTAACCGCGACGTTGCGTTTACATTCTTGTGGTGCCACTAACAGCATTGAACCATCTTCAAGGCTCACAAGCTGGCTATTAAATAAGTAACTACTTACAGCATCGGAAATACTTACTTTGTCGGTAGGTACTTCAATAATGTAAAATTCTTTATTGCCTACATACGCTTCGCGAATATCTTGCAGTGCCAGTGCTTGGTTTAAAAATGCTTGCTGGTGGCACAGTAATACGTTGGCGTTACCTACTGCAATTACATCGTTATGAAACACGCCTTGATCTATTACGTCTGGATTTTGCTGTAGTAAAATTTGGCTTGAATCTTTTAAGTTATGTAAACGGCAAATTGCTTCTGAGGCTTCTAGAGTTTGCCTTGCAGGAAATTTAGCTGGTTTTGGTAATTGGCTGTTAAACGCGCTGGCACCAAATACAAACATTTCAAGGCCTTGCTCGCCGTGGCTGTCACAAAAACGAGTATGGTTTGCTGCACCTTCGTCGCCAAAAAAGCCTTGGTCTGGTAAATGGGTATGGTGCGCAAAGTATTTGTCGTTATTAAACATCGCTTTTAATAAGCGCGTAGTGGTTGCAGGCTCTAATGAACGATGAAACTTATTATTTAAATTAGCTGAAGTAAAATGTACTTTGCCGTCGGTTGTATCAGGAGATGGCGATACCGTAGCGGCATTGGCTGTCCACATTGCTGACGCTGAATAACACGCGCGTAATAAAATAGGATCTGCTTTAAATGCTTTGTGAATTACTTGTGCATCATTACCGGTAAAGCCTAAGCGGCGCAGTACGTTTAAGTCGGGGCGCGCATGAGGGGCAAATACACCTTGAGTTAGGCCTTTGTCGTGCATGGCTTTCATTTTTTCAAGGCCTTGAAGCACAGCCTCTTGAGGATTTGAAAAGCTTGCTGCGTTATTTAACGAGGCAACATTACCATACGATAAACCAGCGTAGTTGTGAGTAGGGCCAACTAAGCCATCAAAATTAACTTCCAAAGCGTGCATACACGTTCCAACTAAAAATTTTCAATAGGATGCAACAATACAACGCAATAGGGCTGCTTGCAAAGTTATAAACGCAGTGTTTTTACTAATTTTTTCGATGTTTATAAATGTGGAGTTTATTACAAGGGGGTTGTTTTAATATTGAACGATTAATTTGAAGTTTAATTAAAATGTACACATAAATTTCATAGTGTGCAAAAGCTTAGCCTAAAGTAGGTTTATACATTTAAGCTTTATGCCAAGCCTTTACACAATACGATGTTACTTAACATAGACGCGCTCTTTATCAGCGGTGGTATGGGTATTTGTTGGATCATTAACTTGCCAAACGCTAATATCTAAACGCCATAAAAGGTAAAGGGTATGGTATAAGTTGAACATGGTTTTTCCTTGGTATTTTCACTGAACACATCAGTTTATTGGAAGAAGTATGCCAACATTAACTTGAATATTTTATGAATAGAAATCAGGTATTTAGTATTTAAGTGTAAATACGTACTAAAGGATTAGCACCAAAGCGGTGAAGTATTTTTAAAATATGCACCAGTGTGGTGTGTTTTTAACAAAAAGCCCTGCAACTATTAGGTCACTTAAATGTGCAAGGCTTTTTAAAAAATACAGTCACTCAAAAAGCAAATTAGCGGCCTACTTTTCCTTTTACTAAAGGCTCGAACGACATTACTTTAAACTTACCGTGGCTTTGATTTTTGCCATTATTAAGTACAGGCGAATTATGTAAATCGTCAACGGTAAAGTATATTTTATGATCGGCTCCGTAACTAAAGCCATCAGGCCAGCTTAAGCGTTCGTCCTTAAATAATACTTCGTAGTTGCCAGTGGGTTTAACTACGCCAATTGCGCCATTGGTTATGTCGGTTACATATATGTTACCGCCGCCATCAACAATAATACCGTCTGAAATTGGCTTAGTGCCGTAACGCGTAACTTTGTCTTCAAGTGCTTTAGCCCAAAGGCTCTCGTTATTTATATCGCTGGTGGCAATGCGGTAAACCGACGTGCCCGACATTGAGCCAAAGTAAAGCCAGTCTTCGTTAGGGTCAAGCGTAATAGGGTTAACACCTAAGCGGACTGGTTGTCCGCCAAGGCTCATTATGCGCCCATCAATAACCATATCGATATTTTCGGCGGTGGTGTAATGGCTATTTTGTAACACTCTGCGTGCGACACCTGTTTTAAGGTTTACCGTAATAATAGCGGCTTGGCTGCCTTGGGCTGTGTCGGCAATGTATACAACGCCATGTTTATTATCGATGACTAAATCGTTTAAAAACGAGGTGTCGGTAATGGCCGGTTTAGCCAGATAAATAATTTTATGTAGTTGCTCTTTGTTTGTATCCCAACCTACTAAGCGCCCAGCGTGATCGGGCCCTGAAGTGTCGAGCATCCATAATACACCATCGCTTGATACGTTTATGCCAAGTACGTCGTAAAAACCTTTACCGTTATTGTACGCGTATGCCCACTCTTCATTAGGATAGGGCTTAGTTGTACCATCGCTTAAAAGCTCCATAATTTTTTGCTTTTGGCCAAAAAAGCCATGCACAGATAAAAACTTTCTGCCCGATGGGGTAATAGCAATGTTGCCCGGAGGGTGCTGCGCATCAAATGTGGCTACTGTTTTTAAATCAGCATTTTGATTATCGGTATTAGCAGATACGGCGTTGCTACCTAAAAGAGCCGTGCTACACGCCGCTGCTAATAGTAATTTTTTAATATGGGTCATTTTTAAAACCTTTTAAAACACGTTTATTGTTTAAAAATTAAGAGCCTAATCGGCTAAGTCGTTTACTACTAAATCGAGCAGCTGCATTAACTGCTGTGCTTGTGTTGCATCTACACTATCAAATTTACATAAAATATTTTTAGGAATATCGGCTGCTTTTAACTTAAGCGATTGGCCATGCTGGGTTAGCTGCACTAGGCGTTTGCGTTTGTCGTGCTCATCTTTAATAACAGCCAGTAATGATTTGTCGCTCATTTTTTTGAGTATTTGGGTCATTGCACCGCCGTCTATCGCGGTTTTATCTTTTAGCTCGGCAATTGTTATTTCGTCTTGCTCCCACAGGGCCATCATTACTACGTATTGTGGGTAAGTTAAATTTAGTTCGCTTAAAGGCTCGCGATACGCACGCGCAATGCTGTTAGATGCCATGTATAACCGATGACATAACTGATTCTTTAACTTTAATTGCTCAAACGACATAACTTTATCCTTCATTTCGATACATGCTATTTTAATTTGCATGCAAAATATTTGCAATCTCTAATTACTTGCTCTATTATTTTGTACGCAAACTAAATTGATTGATATTTTTAAACTTTGGAGTTCATTATGAATGTATTACAAAACGTAGCTTACACAGCAAAAGCAACTGCAACTGGCGGCCGTGAAGGCGTAGCTAAATCTGATGATGGCCGTTTAGATGTAAAACTATCAACACCTAAAGGTTTAGGCGGCGATGACGGACAAGGCACTAACCCAGAGCAATTATTTGCCGCAGGTTATGCAGCATGTTTTATTGGCGCACTTAAATTTGTAGCGGGTAGCGAAAAAATAGATTTACCAAGCGACACACATATTAATTCACAAGTGTCTATTGGTGCGATTGAAGGCGGTTTTGGGATTGCGGTAAAACTTGCTGTATCACTAGGTGATATGGATAAAACAGCAGCGCAAACGCTTGTAGATAAAGCGCACCAAGTATGTCCATATTCAAACGCAACACGTGGCAATATTGAAGTAGAGCTTTCAGTTATTTAATTAATTGCTAAGTTAACTAATACTGTAATAGCCCAGTGGTTTTGCCACTGGGCTTTTTTGTGCGTGGAGTTTAATAAAAATGAGTCGTTAAATAAACATACAAAAAATCATATATTCACTATTCCATATATTCTGTTTTTGTTTTATTGTATGTGCAATAAAACTGCGAGGACAATATGGAACAATTCAACCCACTTCAATTTTATAAATGCCTAGCGGACGATACGCGTTTAAAAGCAATGCTGCTCATTAGCCATCAAGAAGAGCTATGTGTATGCGAACTGGTTACTGCACTTGAGCTAAGCCAGCCTAAAGTGTCTCGCCATTTAGCGCAGTTAAGACAATGCGGATTGTTGAGCGACCGTAAACAAAATCAATGGGTTTATTACAGTATTAATAAAGCCCTACCAGAGTGGGCTAAAAATGTATTAACGCAAACGCTTACTGCTAACCCTTCATTTTATGAAAACGATTTAACGCGCTTAAATGTTATGGGTAATCGCCCTGAACGTATTACTAGCTGCTGTAACTAACTTATTAAAGGTATTTAATTATGACTATTAAAGTAGGTATTAACGGTTTTGGCCGTATGGGACGTTTAACTCTGCGTGCAGCAGTTGATTGGCCAGAAATAGAGTTTATTAAAGTAAATGATGTAGCGGGCGATGCTAAAACCCACGCACATTTAATTGAGTTTGACTCAGTACACGGGCGCTTAACACAACAGGTTTCTAGTGATGATAATAGCTTTAGTGTGGGTAAGCATACGATTGCAGTTACCAACAACAAAGCCATAAACGAAACTGATTGGTCTGATTGCGATGTAGTAATAGAAGCCAGCGGTAAAATGAAAACCACAGAGCTGTTAAATCAATATTTAGCGCAAGGTGTTAAGCGTGTTGTGGTAACCGCACCTGTAAAAGAAGACGGTATTTTAAATGTAGTAATGGGTGTTAACGATGATTTATATAACCCAAGTGAGCATAACATTGTTACAGCCGCCTCTTGTACTACTAACTGTTTAGCGCCAATAGTAAAAGTACTGCAAGAAAAAGTGGGCATTAAACACGGCTCAATGACTACTATTCACGACATTACTAATACTCAAACGATTATTGATGCCCCTCATAAAGATTTACGACGTGCGCGTTCATGCGGTACAAGTTTAATTCCTACTACAACCGGTAGTGCAACGGCTATTACGCATATTTTTCCTGAGCTTAAAGGTAAATTAAACGGCCATGCCGTGCGCGTACCTCTTACTAACGCATCAATTACTGATTGTGTTTTTGAGCTCGAGCGAGGTGTTACACAAGACGAAGTAAACACGTGGTTTAAAGACGCTGCAAATAACGAGCTACAAGGTATTTTAGGCTACGAAGAAAAGCCGCTTGTATCTATAGATTACAAAACAGATCCGCGCAGCTGCACTATTGATGCGCTTTCAACCATGGTAATTAACAACACTCAACTTAAACTATACGCTTGGTACGATAACGAGTGGGGTTATGCAAACCGTACTGCTGAGCTAATGCTTAAAGTTGCACAAAGTGATTTGGTTTAATCTCGTTTAAAAAGGTTTAACGCTATGTTTGCGCAGTTGGCTAACTTACCGAGCTCTATAAAACAATATTTAATAATTACTGGTAACTATTGGGCATTTACTTTAACTGATGGTGCGCTACGCATGTTGGTGGTGCTGTATTTTCATCAGTTAGGTTATGGCGCATTTGCGATAGCCATGTTGTTTTTGTTTTATGAAATATTTGGGGTGATCACCAATTTAGTAGGT
This sequence comes from Pseudoalteromonas sp. SG45-2, assembly GCF_014164115.1. NCBI lineage: Bacteria > Pseudomonadati > Pseudomonadota > Gammaproteobacteria > Alteromonadales > Pseudoalteromonadaceae > Pseudoalteromonas > Pseudoalteromonas sp. SG45-2. Next base: position 104,329 of record NZ_JACJEO010000015.1, on the reverse strand, counting down.
GGTTGGCTTGGCGCGCATTTAGGGTTGAACAAAACCATGAATGTAGGGCTTGGGCTACAACTTGTCGCTTTAGCCATGCTTTGCGTGCCAGGGGATTGGCTAACCGTTGCCTATGTTATGGCAGCGCAAGCACTGAGTGGCATAGCAAAAGACTTAAATAAAATGAGTGCAAAGAGCGCCATTAAGTATTTAGTACCGCAAGACGATGCAGGGCAAAGCCAATTATATAAATGGATTGCCATACTTACCGGCTCTAAAAATGCTTTAAAAGGGGTGGGCTTTTTTTTAGGCGGCTTATTACTAACTGTATTTGGTTTTGTGGGGGCATTAATAAGTCTAATTATTTTACTTAGTGTTGCGTGGGTTATTAGTTTAATTTTTTTAAAAGGCGATATTGGTAAAGCTAAAAACAAACCTAAGTTTAAAGAATTACTTTCTAAATCGCGGGCAATTAACTTACTTAGCGCAGCGCGTTTATGCTTGTTTGCAGCGCGCGATGTATGGTTTGTAGTTGCACTACCTGTTTACTTAGCCGCTCAGTTTAACTGGGATCATTGGTGGGTCAGCGGTTTTATGGCTTCGTGGGTAATTGCTTATGGGCTGGTGCAATCGCAAGCACCGCGAATAACTGGGCAAGGTGATTCAACTTCACATTCGGTCAAAAAAGCATACTGGTGGGTTGCTTTATTAAGTGGTGTAACTGGCATTTTGGCGTTGTTGATGCAATTGGATATAGCGGTACATTTTACGCTTGTAATAGGCTTACTTATTTTTGGTGGAGTATTTGCTGTAAATTCATCGCTGCATAGTTACTTAATAGTAAGTTTTGCAAAAAACGATGGAGTGTCACTCGACGTTGGCTTTTATTATATGGCCAATGCGATAGGGCGTTTGCTTGGTACGGTGCTTTCTGGTTGGGTTTTTCAAGTATATGGGCTTAGTGCGTGTTTATGGGTAAGTGTGTGTTTATTAGTTTTAGCCGCAATTACAACAGCACGGTTAGCTAAACTTTAAAAACCCAACGTATTGTATTAAATTCAATTTGTTTAACGATATTCATAGCTTCATTGATTAGATCTACTAAACTGTATCAGTAGTTTTAATTTAAAGGGTGTAATGAATGCGAGAAATATCGTTAGCAAAAAAGTTACTCTGGCTTAGTGTCGGTAGTATATTTATAACTGTACTAGTGCTATCAGGCATTTTGTGGTGGCAGTTATCATCAAGTAATAAGCAGTTAGCGACTAAATCTGAAGAGTACATTACTGTAGAAGTAGAAGAAAAGCTTAATGCTCATGCAGCTGGATACGGAGAAAAAATTGCAGGCTTTATTAATGAAGCTTACCGCATTCCTTATTCATTAGCGGCTTTATTAGGTGACGCAGCAAAAAGCGAAACCCTTAGCCGCGATACGGTAGTAAGTATAAACCGCTCGATGTTAGAGCAAAATACTTTGCTTTCTTCTATATATTCGCAATTTGAGCCTAATGCTTTTGATGGGCAAGATTCGAGCTTTAAACAAGGTTACAAACATTCGGTTAATGGTAATGGCACCTTAGAGGTGTATATTACTCGCGACCAAAACGGCACTATTGAGCAGCAAAAAGTAGCCAACGCTGCCGATAAATATATTACCTCTTTAAATGAATTTGGTATTCGTGAAGCGCATTGGTATTTGTGTGCAAAAGACACGTTTAAGCCTTGTATTATGGAACCGTATTTATACGAAATCCCATCGGGCGATTCAGTAATGCTAACTTCGTTAACTGTGCCTATTTTAAAGTCAGGTCAGTTTATTGGTTTAGCTGGCGTTGATTTAACGCTCCCAACTTTTCAGGGCTTAACCGAAAAGCTGTCGAGCGAGCTTTACAACGGCCAAGCAAAAGTAACACTTTTAAGTGATATAGGTTTAATTGTAGGCAGCAGTCACTATAAATCTAAATTAGGCCGCCCATTTAAAGAAGCGGTTAGTAGCAACACTTACAGTGAGCTTGTTAAATTTAAAGGTCAACATGGCCTCTTTAAAACGCCTAGCGAGTATTTAGTCAACTACCCAATTAATATAAAACTAGCTAACACTCAGTGGTCATTAATCATAGAAGTACCTACAGAACTAGCACTTGCAGGGCCTGAAGCGCTAGAAAAAAACATGCAAGAAACAGCAACATCACTCAGATTTATTATTTTAATAACAGGCTTAGTAATTGCTGTGGTTGCTTTTGTTATTATGAAATTAGTAATAGCAGGTGTAATAGCGCCGCTACAACAAATTCAACAACGGGTTGATAACCTCGCAAGTTCTGAAGGTGATTTAACACATACATTACATGTTGATAGCCACGCAGAGCTTATTGCATTAGCTGGTGGGTTTAATAGATTTTTAGCAAAGCTACGTGATTTAATTTCTGAGCTTAAAACGGTGTCTGATCAAACCAAGCAGCAAGGCGAAATAGCACAACACATAGCTATTGATACTAAGCATAATGTGCAATCTCAATTTCAAGAAATTGAAAGTGTGGTAACGGCTATGAACGAAATGAGCGCAACAGCACTTGAAGTCGCCAGAGCATCAGAGCAATCAGCCCAACAAGCCGATGAAATAAATAGCTTGGTAGTGAGCAGTGAGTCGAGCTTATCTTCAGCGATGACGCAAGTTAAAACGATGTCTGAAGAAATTAAAGAAGCTAACCAAGCCGTTGAAAAAGTTGCTTCGCGTAGTAAAGATATTACGCAAATATTAGATGTAATTCGTACTATTTCAGAACAAACAAATTTACTTGCACTTAACGCTGCTATTGAAGCTGCGCGCGCTGGTGAACATGGGCGCGGCTTTGCCGTTGTTGCCGATGAAGTACGTGCACTTGCTTCTAAAACGCGTTCATCAACAGACGACATAAGCCAGCTAATTGATAGTTTATTATCTGAAGTAGGTAACGCATCTACCGTTATTGAAAAAGGCGTAGTACGTGCACAAAATGCCGTTGATGAAACATCAGTAGCTTTTGATGCTCTGCACAGTGTTGTTGTTAAAGTTGATGAAATAACCAACCAAATTACACATATTGCCACCGCTGCTGAAGAGCAAAGTTTAGTGACTGAAGAAATAAACCGTAATTTAACGCTTATATCTGATGCCGCATCGCAACTTGCTGACTTATCTACACAAGCAGGGGATAGCAGCGAAGCGCTTAATGCACTTGTTGCCCAGCAAGATAATGAACTTAACAAGCTTAAAACGTAACTTACAAATTAAGCTTTAAGCACAAAAAAAATGGCCAGTTAATACTGGCCATTTTTATTTAGTAGAATAAATGTAACTTGTTGAGAATGCTCGATAACTGCTATTTATAACTTTTTAATCAACATAAACATTTGGTTGATCATTGGCTCAGCAAATTGCCCTACATTAGGACGATTAAAATAACCGCGTAAACCTGTAAATTGCACTTGAAAAAAGCGCGCATATTCAACAGCGGTCAACGTGTTACGTAACTCACCTTTGTTTATTGCTTGGGTAAATAATTGCGTTAAATAGGCTTCAAATTGAGCCGTTAAATCTAAGCTTAGCTCATACAGGTTTGAGTCTTTTTCTGCAAATTCGCTGTTTGCTTTAACTAGCATACAAATAGCGCTTGGACTGCAATCTTTTGTTTTAATTACCACGTTTTCAACAAACGCACGTAATCCACCAAGTACTGTATCGGCACTTGATAAAAACCCTTCTATTTGGGTTTTCATTTGTACGGTGTAATCTTTCAGCGATTCGCAATATAGACCTTCTTTAGAGCCAAACGCAGAGTAAATACTACCCGGGCGCATATTAACTGCTTCTTGTAAGTCACGCGTTGAGGTTGCATGAAAACCTTTTTGCCAAAATAGCTGACTAGCAACGCGAACTACATTCTCGCGTTCAAATTTAACCTTATTAGCCATATCATTCTCAATCAATTTGAACATTTGCTCAATTTTAACTTGAACAGTCGCTCAAAATCAAATACTATGTGTCTCGAAGTTACTTAAAACTATTAATTATTAGGAGCTAACCATGGCCGAATTTACTTTATACACTCAAGAAAACGCACCAGAAGAAGCAAAACCGTTACTAGCTGATTCAGTAGCAGCATTTGGTATGCTTCCTAACTTACATGCAGTAATGGCTGAAGCACCAACATTACTTAAAGGTTACCAAGTACTGCATGAGTTGTTTCAAAAAACATCATTCAACGCAGAAGAGCTAACAGTAGTATGGCAATCAATTAACGTAGAGCACGACTGTCATTACTGTGTACCTGCTCACAGTGGTATTGCAGCGGCAATGAAGGTTGATCAAGGTATTGTTGACGCACTTGTTAACAAAACACCACTTGAAAACCCTAAGCTAGAAACTCTTCGTGAAACTACACTTGCAATGACACGTGAACGTGGCGTGATCAGCGATGAGCAAATCGAAAAATTCTTTGCCGCAGGTTACGCTAAGCAACAGCTACTTGAAATTATTGTAGGCTTGTCTCAAAAAGTAATGAGCAACTACACTAATCACCTTGCTGATACACCAGTAGACGCTGCATTTAAAAAATACGTAAAATAAATACGGTTTTATAAATGACAAAAGGCAGCCTAGGCTGCCTTTTTTGTGTTTATAAATCGCGGCTATTTAAATTTAACCGTTTTTGTACTGCGTGTATAAATACGTTGTTCGGGCTTTGTCCACTCACCCTTTTTTAAATAAGAGGTCGATACAAGAAATTTATCGTCTTTTAGTTCACTCATCGATTTAACCTTTGTAATACCATCTAGGCTACCAGTTACATCTTCATAGGCTACAAATTGAGTGGGGCTGAGGACTTTCATAGTCCCTTTTGTATAAAACCCTGCTGTTGTGAAATAGTAAAATACCAAAGACTCTTTTTTACTGTCGTAAAAAATCATCGACTCGCCGCCATACTCACCTTCATTAATAGAGTGCTTGGTATGTATCGCTTTACCGTTTAAAGCACGCTCCCAACGGCCAACATCTTGTATTTTTTTAGCGCCTTCAGGTACTTTAAAGTCAGCCTGCCAAGTTCCTAAATAGGGCTTAAATACGGCAAGTTCTTTATCAAGGTTGGTGGATGTATCGGATGCATAGCTATTAAATGTTGATAAGCATAAGACTAAGAATATCGCTTTAAAATATGTCATAATTTGGCTCTTGTTTTTGTAATACCAATGCCAAGTATAGGCGATAATTAATTGATAAAGAAAATATTAATCACATTCTCATTACTTTATTTAGCCGCCATTTGGCTGGCTTACCTACTGCAATACTTACCTGTTTATATACCTATATATGTACCTGGTTATATAAGTGTATTAAGTGCTATCACTTTTTTAATGTACGCGTGGGATAAGCGACAAGCTAAGCGCTCTTCACATAAAAAAGTAAATCGTACGCCAGAGCGCACACTGCAACTACTTGCATTATTTGGAGGATGGCCGGGGGCATTACTTGCTCAACAATTACTTCGCCATAAATCGCAAAAGCGACGTTTTATAGTGGTGTTGTGGTTATGTATTTTAATAAATGTAGGGGCTGTGGGGAGTTTATTATATTATTTGGTGTAGTTTAAAATTATGCCTTTAATACATGTGAAATGTTTAAAGGCATAATTAAAGTTTAGATACTGGACTAGTTAGCCGCTTCAGTTGCTGCTACTTCATCTAAATTTACTGTTAAAATTGTCTTTTTATCGACTACAACCCACTTGCGGTAAGTTAAGTAACCTGGCTTGCTTACTTCAACGTCGTACTTACCTTCTTTAAGTTCAATGGCATCTTGGTACACAGGCGCAATGTTCATAATGCGTACGCGTGCATCACTAGGGTTAGTGATTACAGTTAATGAAATAGGTGCTACAGCTTCGACAATTTCTTCTTGTACTTGAACTGCTTCTTCTTTTGCAAGTTGCTGCGTTTCATCTACAGACGATGTAGTTGAACAACCACTTAGTATTAGTAATGCCGCTAGTGCGCTTATCTTTTTCATAGGTACTCCATAAACTCATTTAAATAGTGATAATTACGAAAAATCTTGGAGGAGTTTATGCAAAATGATCGCTCAACCCGTCGTCCTTGACCTTCGTTTGTTAAAACAAAACGTTTGTTAGTTTAATATATTTTTAGTTATTTGGTGATGCTCTCGCAATAAATAGTTTTTTAAAGCATTACATTATCAAGAGACTGAGTAATAGCTTCGCTTCTTTCAACTAGTTGCTCTGCTGTACGGTACATCTTTCTTTTCATTAACGTATTTGCCATAGTGATATAACGTCTAGATAATTCTTGTTTTAAAGAAACGAGTAATGAAAAGTCTTTAGGTAATGTTGCAGACTCGGTATTGATTAATTCTTCAAAATCTAATAAATCTCTGTACTCTTCAATCGTCTCTAGTTTTTGTGTGTATCTATCAAATCTAGGACCGTAAAACACGACGGCATCTTCAGTAGGAAAATCAGCTGGTTCACCTAGGTTTACTTTCTTTTGGTAAAGCGTTAAAGCATCTATCGCCGACTCTCTTTTTAGAAGGTCTGCAAAGCCAAGTTCATTTTTTTGATTATTGGTGAAAATAGCTTTACCAACATTAAGTAAAGATTTTTGCGTGATAACATCATCTTCTTCAATCGCTTTATCTAAGGCAAGTTTATAGTTATCAAAATGCACTTCAGACGGGCGATAAACGTAGGTGCTATCGACTACACTTAAATCATTGATTAATTGTGGAATACTATTATTGTCTAGTTCACTATAGCGAGATTGCTCAAGTAACAAATCAATACGAGAAGTAATATCTGAGATTATTGATTGACGCTCTCTTAAAATGCTTTCGAGTTGTACCGATAGCTTTTCTGAATCTGGGTAATACTCCAAGGCTTTACTATAAACATTAATTGTTTCATCAAAGTCTTTAAACTTGTTAGCGCTTGTATTGATTTGATTCGCTCTGTAATCAAAACTTTGTAGAATATTAGCTTGATTAGATCTTAATAATCCCTGTTTTAATACCTCGTATTGAGGTGGAATTTCTGCAAGCTTGTTTAGAATCTCCGGCCCATCCCAAGACATCCATGTTTCTACTTGTTGGTTAATTGCTTTTGCATTATCTAATTTTGCTTCAAGCTGCTTTATATTATTTGTATTTGATAGATAGTACTGACCAGCCAAAAGGGCTAACACAACAGTACTGGCTGCAAGTGCTATTGCCGGTTTAAAGTTACTTTGAAGCTTATCTAAAACAGGCTTTAACGAATCAGTTCTTTTTGCTGCATCTAAAGAAATTGCTTTATTAAGTGTGCCCCATAACCATAAAGGGCAGTTACTAGGACGTTTTGCCGATGTATCTTTAGGGAGTGTGTCTGCTGCAACACGATTATATGGATGTTTGCTACTTAATAACTCTAGGGCAATACACGCATAAGAAAAAACGTCATCTTTAACGGATGCTGCAGCACCTTTTAATTGTTCAGGACTTGCATAGGTTGGCGTATAACCACCTACAGTGCCTAGGCTTGATTCACTATTAACTGCATAGGCATCTTCAATGGTTTTGTGTTTAGCAATACCAAAGTCAAGTACCTTGAGGCTACCATTTGAATCGAAGATTATATTCGATGGCTTTAAATCGTTATGAATGACGCCACGAGAATGGGCATAAATTAAAGCATCGGCAAGTTGATTAAGAATCACGCTCGCTTTTTTGAAAACCATTCCAGAGGGTTTGTTGCGTTTAATTATTTGCTCTAGCGTTTCGCCTTCTACTAATTCCATGGTTACGTAATGTAAACCGTTATCAGAACCTGCAGAATATACTTTTACAATATTTGGATGGGAGAGCTGTTGTGTTTTAGTTGTTTCATCCTTAAGAAGTGAAATAGCTTCTTCAGAATGAGAAAACTCTTCTAATAATACTTTAATCGCTACGAAAACTTCAGGACGACTCGCACTTTCTAAAAATAAATCTCTGGCTCGGTAAATGTAACACATGCCACCTTGGCCAATAAGTTCTTCAACTAAGTAGCGATCCGAAACTTTTTTACCAATAAGGTTTAATTTATTTATTGCTTTTGACGTGCGAAGATTTGAGTCAAGCGAAGCTATCTGCGTTTTATCATTAGAACTGTTGACACCGCTCATTATAAATCCTTTTATTGTGTATATTAAAATAATCGCAAAGGTGAGTTTTTTATTTTTATCAATTCTCCCTTTGATAAGCGTTGTATTTTTACAAAAATTAGCCAACTTAGCAATGTTTCTAAAGCAGAACTTTCGTACAAAACTTTAAAAAATTAAGGGCTTTTATATTAATTATTGAAATATCGTTTATTTACTGTTTATTTTTATAAACAGTGTAAGCCTACAGGCATTGTTTTATAACACTTCTAGGGGCTTAAAATGAATAAAATGTAATGCTAATTATTAAATAACAATTTTTTAAATGGGAACATACAAAATATCTTTTGTAAGCTTTGAAAGGGCTTTTTTATAGAGGTTTTGTTTAATTTAATTTATTTAAATTTGAGCTTTTGTATGGTTGAGTATATTTTTATATATTAATTTCAATGTTGACAATAGTTTCTCTTCTACTTTATCCTAATGAGAATGTAGATTTATGGGACTAACTTATCAAATGGAACTGATACTAAACATCACTAGTTATCATAGACTCTCTCCAGAAATTGAAGCAACTAAAACAGTAAAAGACTCTCTAATATTTGGCCGTTCAGAAGCATGTGATTGGCATTTTCCTGATCCTGAAAAAATCATTTCTAGTAAGCACGGACGCATAGTTAAAGAGGGCGACTCTTTTTATGTTTACGATACATCTACAAATGGTACTTTTGTAAATTTTGGTGTAGCTCCATTAGGTCAAGGCAATAAACAACGCTTGTCAAATAGTGATACGATCACTGTGGGTGATTTTCAGATAGAGGTAAAATTAGCTACTAATGAAAAAACAGCTGACACCGATTATGGTAATTTAAGCGCTGCAGCTAGTATTAGCAAAGAGCCAGAAAGGTCTTATCAGCATCCTACGGAGCATTTTTCTGAGCCAGAACAGTACTTTAATGAATCAATAATGGATGAGTCTATGCCTGCAGTTTCTATGACTCAGGCCAGTGACCTTAATTCAGCTAACCAAATACCGGAAAACTGGGATGAGCTTGCTCACTTAATGAACCCAGAAGCTGTAACTCAACAAGCACCCGTTGTAAGTAAACCACAACAAAAACCAGCTGTTGAGCAGCAAACTTCAGTTAATACACCAGTACTAGATACGCCTGTAACTAAACCTCAAGCAGTAAAGCCTGCTCCTAAACCAGTAGTGCAAAAAAATCCAACATCGCTTAGTGAAGATACCGCTTTAACTGATGCTTTTTTAAACGGGCTGGGGGTTAAAGCTGAGTTACAAAATTCATTAAACTCACAAGAACTTTGGTTTGAAATGGGCCAAGGGTTAAATCTATTACTGACCGAGTTGATGGAGTCTCTTCGCCAAAGAGCGCTTGTAAAAAACCAATTGCGTTTAAACCAAACGATGTTTCAAACTCAACAAAATAACCCAATTAAGTTTTCGGCAGATATTGATGACGTTATTCAGAATTTATTCATCAGAAATAGTGCAAGCTTCCTGTCGTCTCAAGAATCAATCAAAGAAAGCTTTGTTGATACGCGAAGACATGAACATGCTTTATTAGCAGGAGCTGACGGCGTATTAAAAGGGATGTTAGAGCAAGTTTCTCCCCAACATATAAATCAACAAATAAATGATAATTCTAACGTATTAAAAATCATCCCTGGTCAAACAGAGGCTAAGTGCTGGAAGCTATACAAAAATTTATATGATGAGTTATCTCATGATGTAAATAGTAAGGGAGCTATGGCGTTGTCAGATGATTTCTTAAAAGCATACAACGATAGAATTAAAGAATCGTTCTAGAAAGGAAAGTAGATAATGAACAAATTTAAGCTCTTTTTAATGAGTTTCAGTTTACTGTTTTTAGCCATGGGTTGTTCAACTGTTAATAAGTTTGTGCCTCCTTCTACGGATCTAAAAATTAATGTGTCTAAAAATGTAAATCCAGACACGTCAGATAGACCTTCACCGGTAGTAATGAAAATTTTTGAGCTTAGCTCGAGAACAATTTTTGATACTCAGGATTTCTTTAGCCTGTATGAAACACCTGAAAAACTATTAGGCCCGGACTTATTAAAAAAAGATGAATTAGAATTACAGCCAAACTCTGTTCAAAAATATAAAATGAGCTTAAACCGCAATACACGATATGTTGGTGTTGTTGTCGCGTACAGAAATATCGATCAAGCACGATGGAGAGCTGTAATCGAAGTTGACCCAACTGGCTATGACGATATAGATGTAAATGTTGAAGCAATTGCTACATACATGAGAGAGCAGTAAAAAAGGATTTGTACAATGAGTGATAACACTCGTGTTGCTTGGACCGAAGGAATGTTCTTAAGGCCGCAACACTTTCAGCAGTCAGATAAGCATTTTTCGCATTTAATTAAGCAAATTTGTAATGGGAATTTAGCAGATCCTTGGGGCATACTTGATATAAGTATCGATACTCAGCTATTAAGCTCAGGCCAATTTGCTATTGAGTCATTGTCAGCTATTACCCCTGATTTGCTACCTATCGATATGCCTCAATCTACCTCTTTGCCTGAGCCTTTAGTGGTGGGCAAAGATGTTTATGATGAAATAATTTATTTAGCGGTTCCTGCACTAAAAGCCAGTGGTATTAATATTTCATCTTTAGATGAGGATATTGTTACGCGTTATAAACTAAACGACTTATCTGTAAGTGATGACTCTTTAGGTGCACAAGCTCAAGAAATTATTCAAGTAGCTAAGGTATTTAGTAAGCTAGTATTGTCATCAGACGACCATGCAGGCTATATATTATTGCCACTTGCACGCATTGTTGAAGTTAGCAGTGAAGGTCAAATTAAGCTCGATCCAAAGTATATACCAGCATCGTTAAAAGTAGGTCAGTGTAAGCCATTACTTGGTTTAGTGAGAGAGATTGGCTCAATGATCAAGCAGCGCTCAGAGAGTATTGCTGTTAGATTGTGCCAAGGTTATGCGGGAAGTACCTCTGTAGCTGATTTTATTATGCTGCAAACATTAAACAAGTATGACGCTGTTTTTGAAAACTTATTATCAGTTAATAATCTTCATCCAAGCGTTCTTTATACTCGTCTAATAGAGCTTGCTGGTGAGTTATCTACTTTTAGTACCGTAAACAAAAGAGTGCCTAAATTACCTAAGTACGATCATAAAAACTTAGGCCCGGTATTTAGTGAAGTAATAAACTTTTTATACCAATCTTTAAGTCATGTAATTGAGCAAACTGCTACGGAAATAAAGTTAGAGCAAAGCAAGTTTGGTATTTCTTTTGGTGCGCTCAAAGACAAATCAGTACTTAGCTCAGGTCAATTTGTATTGGCTATTAAAGCCAGTGTTCCTCACGAGGAGCTTCGTAAGATATTACCTTCTCAAATTAAAATCGGTAGTGTTGAGACAATCCGAGATTTAGTAAATAATCAAATCCCAGGTATTACAATCAGTAACTTACCAACGGCACCGCGTCAAATTCCTTACCATGCAGGTTTTCATTATTTTGAATTAAATAAACATGGCGAGCATTGGGCAAAACTTCATTCAAGTGGTGGTATTGCTATTCACTTGTCAGGAAATTACCCCGAGTTACAACTAAGCCTGTGGGCAATAAGAACTTAACTTTTAAAAGGAAGAGTTTCAATGGACGAAACCATTATAAAACCACGTCCTGGTCGATTAGGGCGTGATGCCTCAAATAATCCTCAAGTAGATAATGATCCAGACAAAACAGTCATGTCTGTTGAGCCTGTTGCAAGTAGTATTCCTAGTAATGCAAAGGTTTCTATATTTAGAAACCCATTAATGGAAGCCGCAACAGACTGTTTCTCTTTGGTTATTTCAATTAGAAAATCAGTTGAGATGACTAACTTAGCTGCGTTAAAGCATCGATGTGTAGAGGCTATCAAACGTTTTGAAGTCGAACTACGTAATCAAAATTTATCAAAAGATGTAATCAAAAACTCTCGTTATTGTTTATGTGCAATTTTAGATGAATCAGTTTTAAACTCTAAATGGAGTTCTATGGAATGGGCTGACGAAAGCTTGCTTTCGACATTTCATAAAGAAACTTTTGGCGGTGAGTACTTTTATACTTTACTTGATAATGCATTGGCCCAGCCTGAGCAACACAAAGCCTTTTTAGAGCTGCAATACCACTGTTTAAATTTAGGTTTTAAAGGTAAGTACAGACTAGATACTGTGGGTGACAATAAAGTAGAAGAATACCGCTCACAAATGTATCACTTATTAAATCAATTAGATGGGCCAATCAATAATAAGCTTTCTCCTAACTGGAAACAAAGAGTAGCCGCTGGCGTAGAATTAAGAAATCAGGTGCCATTGTGGGTTATTTTTTCTGTTTTAGGCTTACTTTTACTTACCGTTTATTTATTTATAAATATGAAGCTAAATGATGATGTTATGGCTGTTAGTGACAAGCTTGCTATCATTCATCCTGTAGCTGAAGACCAAGCAGTAGATAAAAAAGATCAGCAGTTACTTGTACTAGAGCAGCTATTACAAACTGAGATTCAAATGGGGATTGTGACGATAAAGAAAAATATCGATAGGATCAGAATCTCTATTAATAGTGAGAGCCTTTTTAATCAAGGTGACTCTAAATTATTACCTTCATTTCAGCCTATTTTAGAAAAACTAGCGTTAAGCCTTGAAGGAACTAAAGGACGTATTTTAATAACCGGCCATACAGATGACACACCAATTAGAACTGATAAGTACCCTTCTAATTGGCACCTTTCTTTAGCGCGCGCAACTCAAGTTGCAAACTCTATGGCTAAAAGTACAAACCTCAGTGGGCGTTTATGGCCCGAAGGTAAGGGCGCAGCAGAGCCTATTGCCAGTAATTCAGATTCAGCTTCTCGGTCATTAAACCGACGAATTGAAATCGATTTATTATTTTAAGAGGCTGAAATGAGTTTTTCACAAAAAATAAAAAAAGTGACCTACGCACTTACATCTCGTACGGCAATGCTAATTATCGGCTTTTTAGCTTTATCATTATTAATTTGGTTTGGCGGCCCATTAATCGCGATAGCTGACTATGTACCACTACAAAGTATTGCAGCAAGACTGTTTACTATTATATTGGTTTTATTGGTTTTTTCTGTGTCTAAAATTTATCGTCTTGTGCAACAAAGCAAACGAGACGAAAAAATGGCTGATGAGTTAATTGATAGTAATAACGATACAAATAGCTCTGAAGTAAATGAAGAAATTACTACGCTTAAAACGCGAATGAACGAAGCTATCGATCTTTTAAAAGACGTAAAGCTGTTCAAAGGTAAAAATATTTACCAGTTGCCATGGTACATAATGATAGGCCCACCAGGGGCTGGTAAAACTACCGTTATTCATAACTCAGGACTTGATTACCCGCTAAAAGACAAACTAGGTGTTGACTTGGTTCATGGTGTTGGCGGTACTCGTAATTGTGATTGGTGGTTTACCAATAAAGCAGTTTTAATTGATACAGCTGGGCGCTACACAACGCAAAGCAGCCATGCAAAGCATGATTCACGTGCATGGGAAGGCTTTTTGGGATTACTTCGTAAGTACCGTCCTCTTAGGCCTATTAATGGTGTAATGATCAGTATGGGTATTTCTGAGCTGATGAGCCAGACCAAAACTGAGAGAAACCTACATGCTCGTGCTATTAAACAGCGCTTACAAGAGCTGCAAAGCCAATTAGGCATGACCTTTCCTGTTTACGTTATTTTTTCTAAAGTTGATTTAATTGAAGGTTTTAGAGAGTTTTTTGGCGAATTAACCGAAGAAGAGTGTGAGCAGGTTTGGGGCGTAACCTTTGAACTTGATTTAGATAAAGACACGCAAGTAGATGCTTTCAACAAAGAATTTCACTCATTAATTTCTAAATTAACTGAAATGTTAAATCGTAGATTAATTAATGAAAGAAACGAAGAAATTCGCGCTAAGATATTTGAATTCCCTAGGCAGCTTCGTGTTTTACAAGGTGTAGGAGATGCTTTTTTAAAAGAAATATTCACTCCTAATGCATACGAAGAACTACCAATGTTTCGTGGTGTTTACCTCACAAGTGCAACGCAAGAGGGTACCCCATCTAGCTTTTTAAACGAAGCAAACGCAGGCGAATCTGGATACATTAACCAATCTAAAAGCTTTTTTATAAAGAATGTATTAGAAGGTGTAATTTTTCCAGAGCAAAACTTAGCAAGTACTAACAAACATCATGACAAGCAAAATAAATGGCTTCGTGTTGGTAGCATAACGCTTGCATGCACAGCTTTACTTGGTTTTTCAACATCGTGGTACTTTAGTTTTGCTTGGAATAGTAACTTAATTTCAGAGACTGAAGATGCGATTGCAACGTACCAAGAGCTTGATACAGCCTCATTTGACCGTAATAACTTACTAGTACTAAACGACAGATTAAAGGCTCTTAGAAACTTACCTGCAAGCAACCCTGAACTTGTTAATACACAAGAGTCTAAATCAATTGGGTTTGATAAACTAAATGAAATAAAAATGGCTTCTACACAAGCCTACGACCGTTCATTACAAACGTATTTAGAACCGTTTATTGCAAGTACCTTAATTAAAGAAATGGAAGCTCATCCTGAGCACTTAAGTTATTTATACGAAACACTGAAGTGTTACCTCATGTTGTTTCAGCCTGAATACTTAGAAAGTGAAGATATAACGGTTTGGTTTAACGCTTATTTAGAGCGTAACTTACCAGGCGATAAAAATATGCAAACCAGAGTAGAGCTGATGGAGCATGTTGCTACATTACTTGAAAACGGTGTTAGCCAAATTGAAATTGATAATCAAGCAGTGCGTGTTGCGCGAGCTGAGCTAACTAAGCTACCAATTGCTGAGCGAGCATATCAACGATTACAAGCCGACTTCCTAGATAGCAGTATTCCGCCATTTAGGCTTACAGACATTATTAGTTTTGAAAGTGCGCAAAAATTTACTTTTAGAAATGACGGTGAGCTTACGCGAAGTATCCCTGGCTTATATACATTTAATGGTTTTCACGGCATTTTTAATGTTGAGAAAAGTAAAATGCTTGGTAATTTAATGGCAAGTAGCTGGGTGTATGGTGAAGAGGCAACGGGCACTTACGATATTTCTAAAGATGAGATTGAGAAGAAACTAGAGCAGCGATACTTTCAAGATTATATCTATTATTGGCAATCATTTATTGATGATCTGAGCCTGAATCAATATAGCTCTCCGGCTGAGGGGGTTAATATTACTGATGCCTTAGCTGGCTCTGAAGCGCCTATTAAAAATATTATCACTGCAGTACAAAAAAATGTGCAGCTAACTAAATTGCCAGTATCTGATAACCAAAAGGCTGCAGGTAAAATTGCAGCAAATGCTGCTGAAATAGCTATGCAAACCAAAGCTAATCGTATCAAGCGTTTTTTACCTGACGAAGCCCCTAAATTTGATATTAAATTACCGGGTCACCAAGTTGAAGAAGCCTTTGAAGATGTAATAAAAATTGATGCTCAACAATTAGATAATATTCAGAAAAATCTAAGAGAGTTAAACGTTTACTTAACCAAACTTGATAGAGGCGATCAATTAAAGTCGTCAATTAAAGACCAAATTAGCGGTAAAAGTAAGCCTAGCTTTATTCGTCAGCTTGAGTTTCAAAGTCGAGATTTACCTTACCCGTTTAATAGTTGGCTGTTAGATATAAGTAGAGATACTAGTAACATAACTAAAAATAGTGCCAACAGACATTTAAACGAGATGTGGAAAAGTAAGGTGCTACGCGAATATAACGCTGCAATTGTTGGCCGTTATCCGTTTTCTCCATACGCAGATAAAGAAGTGAATATGAAAGATTTCACTCGATTTTTCGGCCCAGGTGGAACAATTGATAGCTTTTTCACCAACTATATTGCGCCAAGTGTAGATATGAGTTCAACGCCATGGAAATTTGAAAAAGATATAGGTATTAGCCGAGATACATTAGCGATGTTTGAACTGGCAAATCAAATTCAAACAGTCTTTTTTGATGGCGGAAGTGCAACACCAAGAATTGAGTTTGGCTTAAAACCATTAGAATTAGACCGTACCATCTCTAGCTTTATGCTGGAAATTGATGGTCAGTCAATGACTTACAGGCATGGTCCACTTAGGGTAACAAATTTTGTATGGCCTGGAGCAAGTGGCCAGAGTAAAACACGAGTTGTATTTACTCCTCCAAATGGTGGTCGTTCTATAAATACAACTTACCAAGGTGAATGGTCGCTATATCGCATGTTAGACGAGTTAAGTGCTAAAAGATCAAAAACACGTGAAGACTTAGAGTTACATTTTTCACTCATGGGAAACAATGCGAAAGTCGAGTTATTGCCTAAATCAATCAGGCATCCATTTTGGAATAAAAGTGTAGAGAAGTTTTCATGTCCGACCCGATTATAAATATTGGTTATCTTGGCAAGGTACCTAGTTTAGGTGATTTTGTACAAGATAGCGTTTCGAAAGAATTTTCAGAGCATTGGGAGCAGTGGCTGCAAGCAGCCATTGCAGTGAGTAAAGAACAGCTAGGTGAAGTATGGCAAGATAATTACTTAATTGGACCAGTATGGCACTTTGCATTATCGCCAAACATTGTTGGTGACAAAGGCGTTATGGGGACTCTATTACCGAGTATGGACGCAGTAGGTAGGCACTATCCCTTCACAGTTGCTAGCACATTAGAATTTGCACCTATTGATGTTTTAAACTCAGGTGTGTTTTCTTTAGAGTATGAAGACACTGTATTAAAAGTGCTTGATAGTTCGGTTGATTTATTTTCTTGGCGTAAAGAGGTTGCTAAGTCTCTAAGCTCTATAGCAGGAGTTAAAAAGCAGGTTAGTTTTTTAAATTCTGTAGATAAAAATAAAAGTGCAGAAGCATTTGAGTTCTCAGGTGATGAGTTATCAAGTCAAGCCCTCCAAGATGCAATGCATGCTCTTTTGTTAAAAAAACACGGTGATTACAGCGTTTGGTGGACACATGGCTCTTATAATATAAAACCTATGGTACTCATAACGCCTGGCTTGCCTGCGGTAAATCAAGTTGCAGCAATGTTAGATGGAAGGTGGAAACACTGGGAATGGAACTTTACACAGGTAAAAAATAGTGATTAGCAAGTTTAGTACAAGTTATGCAATTACCCACCGAGGCGCTGTGAGGCAGCTTAACGAAGATGCGCATGTAGAGATAAATAACCATAACTTATGGGTTGTCGCAGATGGGATGGGAGGTCACGAAGCAGGTGAAGTTGCCAGTCAGCTTGTTGTAGATGTAATAAGAGCAAAAGTTGAAGAGCTACCACTTGAGAAGCTTGAAGTATCTCACATAGTTGAAGCCATTGAAGATGCGAATAGGCAATTAAACGAATATAGCGCCCAATATTTAGGTAGCAAAACCGCAGGAAGTACAGTTACTGCCTTATTTCTTAAAAATAATAAGTACTATGTTTTGTGGGTTGGTGATAGCAGAGCTTATATGCTTCGAGATGGTCAACTT
The DNA here is from genome assembly GCF_014164115.1 of Pseudoalteromonas sp. SG45-2. Classification (NCBI taxonomy): domain Bacteria; kingdom Pseudomonadati; phylum Pseudomonadota; class Gammaproteobacteria; order Alteromonadales; family Pseudoalteromonadaceae; genus Pseudoalteromonas; species Pseudoalteromonas sp. SG45-2. The sequence goes on along the minus strand of NZ_JACJEO010000015.1, from coordinate 86,616 downwards.
AAACAGATATCGAGAGATCACAGCCAAGTAAACGATTTAATTGATGAAGGGATTATTTCAGTAGAAGAAGCCAAGACACATCCATTATCAAATGTAATCACAAGAGCTGTGGGTGTAACTGCGGATGTAAAAGTAGACGTTATTCAAAATGAAGTAAAAACGGGCGATATATTTTTACTTTGTTCAGATGGGCTCACCGGTGAGTTGTCTGATGAAGACATATGTTTATCGCTAGAGCCTAGTAGCATTATTGATTCTGGTATGGCGCTTATGCATTCATCATTAGTTAGAGGTGCAAGAGATAATGTGACCTGTATTTTAATTAAGTACGATGAAGGATACGCTGGTAATAAATCAGAAACATTCAACATTCAAGATGAAGCTACTATCCCGCTTTTTTCTAAATAACGATTTTAAGTTAAAAAATTTGGTTTGTATTTTATATTTGAGTTTTTACTTTAATTACATCTATTAATTAATAAGTATATTAAATTTTAATTGTTTATATAAAGGCAATAATTAAGGTTTAAACTCAATTGTAACTAGGCTTGTAATTTATTATAAAGAATGTAATATGAAATCCGCTCCGCTTTATTGGAGTTTTATGGATAATTATTAGGACGACGGAATGTTTTTATTTGAAGAGTATATTTCCCCTATTTCAGACACCGAGGTTGCAGGTATTGATCCTCGCTCAGATGTCTCGCCTACGTCGACTTATTACGCCTTAAAAGATTTAAGAAACCAGCTTCGCGCAGCAGAAAGAAATGCATTAGTGGATGAAGAAGGTATTTCCTCACTAGCAAGAGATTGGCTTCCTTTATTAGAGCAATGTAGCAAAGCAATAAAAACACAAAGCAAAGATATCGAATATTTAGCTTGGTTTATTGAAGCACTTTGTCGAATTCATGGCTTCAAAGGCTTAGCTTTTGGTTTTAAAGTTGCTCATAACTTGCTCGACAATTATTTTGATGAATTATACCCGTCACTCGATGACGATGATGAAGTGTCAGACAAAGTATCTGCATTGGTTGGCCTTAATGGTTCAGCAGGCGAAGGTACATTAATAATCCCGATAAAAAGTATCTATCTGACCGATAGCGCCAGTATGGAGTCATATTCTTTTTGGGAATATCAGCAAGGCTATGATATTTCTCGTTTAACAGATGAGAAAAGAGAGAAAAAGCTTAATTTAGGTGCTGTTGACTATGAGCTCATTGAAAGAAGTGCTGCAGAAACAAGTACTGAATTCTTTGTTACTTTAAAACAAGACATTGAAAACGCGATTGAGCAATTTGCTTTATTAAGCGAAGTATTGGATAGAGTAACTGGACAGCCACAGCCAACATCAAATATAAAACAAGCATTAGCAGTTAGTCTTGCTGCTGTTGAGCATGTTGCTGCAGATAAGCTTGAAGCTGCTGATAAGGCAAAAGCTGCATTAAACGAAGTGCAAGAAGTGGTTCAAAGTGAAGACGACGACGGTCAAAGTGTTACAGAGCAAGTTGTAAAAGTTAATCACGAAATTAACTCAAGAGAAAGTGCGATTAATAAACTCAAAGAAATCGCTACTTTTTTTAGAAAAACAGAGCCGCACTCACCTATGTCGTACACCATAGAACAAGTAATTCGATGGAGCGAATTGTCGCTGCCTGAATTATTAAATGAATTAATTACAGATAGTGATGCTAGGACTGGGTACTTTAAGTTGTCTGGCATTAAAATCAGCGAAACTGAAACATAAGTAAAAGGAGTTCTCTATGAGTATCCATGATAAATTAAAACGAGTTCGTAAGCCTCGCGTACACATCACTTATGATGTGGAAACTGAAGGCACTGCAGTAAAAAAAGAATTACCATTTGTTGTTGGTGTTATGGGCGACTTCTCTGGTGATAACACAGAAGCATTAAAACCACTTAAAGATAGACGATTTGTGCAAATAGATCGTGAAAACTTTAATGACGTTTTAAAGCGCATGAGCCCTTCACTAAAATTATTAGTTGATAATACGCTTAATGATGATGGTTCTGAATTTGAAGTAAAACTTAACTTTAAATCGATTGATGACTTTGAACCAGCAGCTGTTGTAAATCAGGTTGAGCCATTACGTAAATTAATGGAAACACGTAACAAGTTACGCGATTTAATGACTAAGATTGACCGCTCTGAAGAATTAGAAAACGTGCTTGAAGAAGTACTAAGCAACACAGCAAGCTTAGATACAATCGCAAAAGAGCTTAAAATAGAGGAGACTGAAAAATGAGTACAGAGCAACTAAGTACTGAATTAGAGTCTACCTCAGAAGCAACGTCTTCACTATTAGAGCAAGCTATTGGCGCAACTAAGCAAACCGATGCAAGCCGTGCAGAAGAGTTACTTAAAACACTGACAGAAGAAGCCTTAAAAGGGACTGTTCAGTGGAACAAAAACATGACAGTGACGTTTAATGAAGCAATTCAATTAATCGATCAAAAGATCTCAAAACAGCTAAGTGTAGTAATGCACAGCGAAGAGTTTCAAAAGTTAGAAGGCTCTTGGCGTGGATTGCACCATTTAGTAATGAATTCTGAGACAAGCTCTACACTTAAAATTCGTATGCTAAATATGAAGAAAAAAGAACTTCATAAAGATTTGAGCAAAGCTGTTGAGTTTGACCAAAGCCAAACATTCAAAAAAATCTATGAGTCTGAGTTTGGTACTCCAGGTGGCGAACCATACGGTACTATCGTTGGTGACTTTGAGTTTACTAACCACCCTGAAGATGTTGAAACATTAAGCCTAATGTCTAATGTTGCAGCCGCTGGTTTCTGTCCATTTATTTCAGCTTCATCGCCATCATTATTTGGTTTTGATAACTGGGAAGAGCTAACCAAACCACGTGATTTAGAAAAAGTATTTGAATCTCTAGAGTACACTAAGTGGCGTTCATTCAGAGACAGCGATGATTCGCGTTTTGTTTCATTAACTATGCCTCGTTTCTTATCTCGCCTACCTTATGGTGCGGCTTCTAAACCAGTTGAAGAATTTAACTATGAAGAGTTTGAAGTTGAACCAAAAGATGGCCGTTCAGTAAGTACTGATAACAGTGATTACTGTTGGAGTAATGCAGCCTACGCTATGGCAACAAATATGACCAAAGCATTTGCTCAATACGGTTTCTGTACTGCAATACGTGGTGCTGAAGGCGGCGGTAAAGTAGAAGGTCTTCCTACGCATATCTTCACAAGTGATGATGGCGATCCAGATCTTAAATGCCCAACTGAAATTGGCATTACAGATCGTCGTGAAGCTGAATTAAGCAAGTTAGGTTTCTTGCCTCTTTGTCATTACAAAAATACAGATTATGCAGTATTTTTTGGTGGACAAAGCTGTCAAAAACCACAAATTTATTCAACTCCAGATGCCACAGCTAATGCGGCAATATCTGCACGTCTACCTTACCTTATGGCAACGTCTCGCTTTGCTCATTACCTAAAAGTAATGGCGCGTGATAAAATTGGTAGCTTTATGGAAGCTGAAGACGTTGAGTCTTGGTTAAACCGCTGGATCCTTTCGTATGTAAATGCGACTGAGGGTGGTGGTCAAGATATCAGAGCACGTTATCCTCTAGCAGATGCAAAAGTATCAGTTAAGGAAATTCCAGGTCAACCAGGTGCATATAATGCAGTTGCATGGTTACGACCTTGGCTACAAATGGAAGAGCTTACTTCTTCTTTACGCCTTGTAGCTAAAATTCCAGAGATCGGTTAATTAACTGATCTTTAGCGTTAAGGATAATGCAGTAGAATGAATCACGAAGAGTTTTCATTTATAAATCAAGACTTCGCTTTTGTACAAAAAGCGCAGTCTAGAATAAGTGATAATGAGGCTTTACTCGATAGGTTTTTAAACGAAAAAAACCTAGATAAAGCCTTGTTGTTATGGCTTGAAGGTTCTTCAGATTCACCTATATCTTGGACTAAAGAATCACTTGGTCCTTATTTACAGCGCGTAATTGTTGAACTCGATCAACTCATTTCAGAACAATTAAACCTAATAATTCATAATGATAGATTTCAAAAGCTAGAAGCCAGTTGGCGTAATCTTTGGTGGCTGATACTTCAAAGCGAACAATACGACAAAGAAAATAAAGTAAAAATAAAAGTATTGAACTGCGATTGGGCAACACTCTCTAAAGATGTAAACAAAGCTATTGATTTTGACCAAAGCCTATTTTTTCAACTACTTTATCAAAGTGAGTTTGATAGCGCAGGTGGCGAGCCATTTGGTGTAGTAGTAGGTGATTATGAAATTAGTAACATGTGCTCAGCAGGCACAATTTATAATGACATAGACACAATAAAAGAAATATCTAGAACCGCTGCCGCTGCTTTCTCTCCATTTATTTGCTCAGCTTCTCCTAACTTATTTGGTGCAGATAACTTTTCTGATTTAGGCTATTACGCAGACTTATTTGACCAGTTTGAACAACCCGAATACGCTAAATGGCAGAGCTTTCGAGCGATGGAAGAATCTCGTTTTATTGGGCTTACGCTTCCTCATGTATTAGTTAGACCGCCATATAGCAATGATGGAAAACGTCATCAAGATTTTTACTTTAAAGAACAAATTAAAGACCCTGAAAGCGATATGCTTTGGGGCAATGCAGCATATCAATTTGTATCTACCTTAATAAGAGCATATTGCGATAGTGGCTGGTTTGGGCACATTCGCGGTATTGAGCCGGGTAAAATTTCAAAGGGTCTGGTTACAGGGCTTGCGAGAGACAGTTTTGCAAACGACACTTATCAAAAAGAAGCAAAGCCACCACTAAACTTATTAGTAACAAGCAAATTTGAAAAGCAATTTTCTGAACTTGGCTTTATTCCAGCATCATCAGTGACTAATACAGAACACATTGTTTTTTATAGTAATGCATCGGTTCAAAAAACCAAAAATTATGAATCAAGCGCCGCTAATATTAATGCGCGCTTATCTTCAATGCTGCAATATATTTTGTGTGTATCTCGTTTTGCTCACTATTTAAAGCTATTAGCTCGAGACCGTGTCGGCTCTTATAACACGGCACAAGCTTGTGAGCGAGACCTACAAGCGTGGATAAATAATTATACAACGGCTTCAGATTCCTCCTCCGAGCATATAAGAAGTAAGTACCCGTTAAGTAATGCCAGAATAAAAGTCAGTGAAAATAAAGCCAATCCAGGGCATTACTTTTCTGTTTTACAATTACAGCCACATTTTCAATTAGATCAGATGATCTCCAGTATTAAATTAATTACAGAGCTCAGTCCTCATCATAAAATAAAGGAATAGTCATGAAAAAAATACATAGCTTAATTCGCGAGGGGAAACTTACTGATGCATTATCTTGTTGTGCTACAGAGCTTCAAGATGAGCCATTAAACTTTGATATCAGAAGTATTTACGCCGAATTACTTTGCATAAATGGTGAACTTGAAAAAGCCGATAAACAGCTAGATTTCATGGTACAAAAAAATCCAGAATTTGCAGTAGGTGCAGTAAATTTAAGGCACTTAATTCGTGCTCAGCAATCTCGTGTAGATTTTTATCAAGGTAAAGGCATTCCTAAGTTATTTCATGATGCGAATGAGTTAGACACACTATTTTTGAAAATGCATGTTGCTCTGTTAGAAGGCTCAACCGACGAAGCAGCTCAGTTAGCTCAAGAGATGGAGTCTTTAAGAGTTAGCACAGACGTGGCATCAACAAGAGATCTTGATGATTGCTTAAACCCGTACCTAGAGGTTTTAGGTACTAATGGTGAGTTTTATCTAGCAAACTTTAACGAAATTGAATCGTTAAAAATGGAGCCAGTAGAATCTTTATTAGAAAGTATTTGGTTACGTGTTGAAATTACAATTAAAGATGGTCCATCAGGTACAGCTCATTTACCACTTGTTTATATTAACTCTGAATCGGAGCTTGAAAAGCTAGGTCAAGTGTCTGACTGGGTTGAGTTAAAAGATGAATTTATTATCGGTAAGGGCATGAAAATGCTGTTTGTTGATGATGAGGCTATCACCATCCCAAATTTAAAAATAAGCTCACTTGAAACAGCATAATTTAAGCTTAAGCAACCATGATAGAGCATAAACAGCAGCTTCAAGCATCCATTATAGATAGGCTCATTGACGATGAGCCCGACTTCCAGGATGCGCCATCACGTACCGAAGGCATCACTATTAGTGAGCTTAGAAAAAACGTGCGCAGAGATATTGAAGCTTTGCTAAATGCTCGAATTCAATGGCATACATGGCCAACTCAATACACCGAGCTGGCTACTTCATGTTTGTCTTATGGTTTACCTGACTTTTCGAGTATGTCTGTAAGCTCTCACGAAGGGCGCGCATTACTGTGCGAAACCGTCAGAAATACAATTTTAAAGTTTGAGCCACGGTTTCTTGAAGTAGAAGTGTTTACAGATGAAGAAGTACCTTTAAACAGAGTATTAAATTTAAGAATAAATGCGCTTTTATACGCCGACCCTGAGCCAGAGTTTATTAGTTTTGATTCAGAAGTAGAGCCCGTGAACTTGGGTATGAAAATTATTGAGGCATCATTATGAACGATGAGTTATTGAAGTATTACAATCGTGAATTAGCATTTGTGCGTCATTTAGGTAAAGACTTTGCTGAAAAATATCCAAAAGTTGCAGGGCGTTTAAAGTTAAGTGAAGATCATATTGAAGACCCTCATGTCTCAAGATTAATAGAATCTTTTGCATTTTTAACTGCCAATATTAGGCAAAAGCTCGACGATAGTTTCCCGGAGTTAACGGATGCTTTGCTAGGGCAAATGCTACCAGATTACCAAGCGCCAATCCCATCAATGTCAGTTGTTAAGCTCGAAGCTGAGAACTTATCTACGGCAGGGGTGGTTATACCAAAGGCAAGTGAAGTAGAAACTAACGTTGACTCAATGAAGCAATGTAAATTTCAAACGTGTTATGAAACCTACCTTTGGCCTGTTGAAATAACAAATGTGCAATTTGATAATAGCCCATTTGTAGCGCCGAAGCCTCGCTGGCAAGAAAAAGCAAAATCTATTTTCAAAATAGAATTAACAGGTGAGTATAAAGGGGTTTCGCTTGCAGAAACTGGCCTTGAAAAATTACGGATTTTTATCAATGGCCAATGGCATCATACACTTAAAGTTTACGAACTACTGTTCAAACATAGTATTGGTATTGCTATAGACAATGGCGATGAAGGTATTAGATATCTGTCAAAAAACCAATTAAAAGCAGTGGGCTTTGATTCTAACGAGGCTGTGGTTCCTTATTCGCAGCGCTCATCTGCAGGATATCGTTTGCTCGTCGAAAATTTTACTTTTCCTGAGAAGTTTAGGTTTTTTGAGCTTGAAGGCATTCTTTCATCACTGCCTAAGCAATCTAATAAATGTAGTATTTATATTTACCTAGATACTGAATCTGCTGAGCTTGAAAAGCAAGTAGATAAAGATATGTTCTTATTAGGCTGTACACCAATAATAAACTTATTTGAACAAGAGCTTGAGCCAATACGACCTGAGATCAGTGAATATGAATATCAGTTAACACCGCGTTATATGGACTCGGAAATATCAGAAGTAATTGGTATATCAGAAGTTATTGCATTTGATCATAAAGGCAATAAACAAATTGTTTCGCCTTTTTATGGTCAAACACATCCTAAATATCATGGACATGATGATTTGTTTTGGCATATTCGTCGAGAAACTGCTTCTTGGGCTGGCGGTTATGTAGAGTCAGGAACCGAAACATTTTTATCGTTAGTTGATGCTACTTTTGAAAATAGTGCGATGGAATATGGTGACGGAAACTCTGTACTTACTGTGCGCGCAAATTGTAGTAATCGCAACCTACCAGCAAGCATGCCATTTGGTGATGACGAACTTGGTTTATTAATGCCTGAGCGCGGCGATGTAATTAAAAAAATTAGATGTTTAACGCCATTTACTCATGCAGTGAGACCTATATTAGCTGATGCAACACGGTGGCAGTTAGTTAATCATTTAACGCTTGATACCTTTAGTGGTGAAGACGCATGTAATAAGCTTAAAGAAGTTTTGCGTTTATACGATTTTAGAGCATCACCACAAACTAAAGGCATGATAGATAATATTTATAGAGTGGTAATAGAGCCTTCAACTGCCCGTGTGATTCAAAAAGGTAAAGTAAGCTTTGCAACAGGCAGCGAAATTGAAATTACATTTGCTAACGATGATTTTTCTGGCAGCGGCATGTTCTTCTTTGCATCAATACTTGATCACTTTTTTGCTCAATTTGCAGCAATAAATAGCTACACGCGTTTAAGTTTAAGGCTTAAAGAGCAAGAACAAATTTATTATCAATGGCCTGCAAGAGTGGGTGACTGTCCGTTATTATGATAAAGCAAATAATCTCACAAGCTTCTCAAATTGACTTTTACAAAGCTGTTTTCATAATTGAAAATCAGCTAAAAAAGCGTGGCTTAGATTATCGACATGTCGGTTACGACAGTAATCCAAAGCAAGAGTTGATTAAGTTTACAGCTACCCAAAAGTTTGGTTATCCAGGTAATGCAATTACCAAATTAGAAGAAACTGGTTTTGAAGACGGTATGCATAAAGTAACTATGCAGGTTTCTTTTATGGGGCTGACGGGTTGTTCAGGCGCTTTACCCCAGTTTTATAGTGAACTTGTGATGCAGCGTTTACGCTATAAAGATACAACCATGCGTGACTTTTACGACATGTTTAATCATCGTTTAGTCTCACTGTATTACCGCGCTTGGAAAAAATATAAGCCTTCGCTTAATCACGTTAATAAAGAAAAAAACAAAGACCCATACACACAAATACTCGGTTTATTAAGTGGTGGCTATAACGAGCACCAACTGCATTTTTCAGGTTTATATAGCCGTAAAATTAGAAATGCATTTGATTTAAAAAATGTACTTTCGTCATACCTAGGTTGTGATGTATCAATCAAACAAATGGTTGGCCAATGGCACGAGTTAAAAGAGCAAGAACAAACCCGTTTAGCCAGCCAGGCATTATATGAAGGCCAGCACGCCCGTTTAGGTGTTGATACCATGATTGGAAATAAAGTATGGGACGTATCTTCTAATATCGAAATCCACATAAAATCAGATAATCCAGATAAAGCAAAACAACTTTTGCCCAAAGGTCCGCTTTTCGAAATAGCTAATCAAATAACAAAAGACTATGTAGGAAATGCTATTAACTTTCGCTTGGTCATTGAGTCAAATTTTCAAAATTTAGGTGCCGCTAAACTTTCAAAAAATGAGTGTCAGTTAGGCGCTAATAGCTTCTTATCTGTACAAGATAACAAATTAAAATCTAACCCTACTAAGTTATCGTTTAAGGGATAATTAAAATTAAAAGGAAAAAAGTATGTCTTCGATGACACTGAATAAACTAGTTGAAAAACTGAGTCCTGATTGCAGAAAAAGCCTAGAAGGTGCTGTTGCTATATGTAATAGTCGCAGTCATTTCACGGTTGAACTTGAGCATTGGTTACTTGCAATGATTGAGCAGCAATTAGATGATGTTAGACTAATTTTTGGCTCGTTCGATATAGATATTGATAAAGTTCAACAGGATTTAAATCAATCATTAGAGTCGTTTAAAACGGGTAGTGAGTCATCTCCTAGTTTGTCAGTGCATGTTACGAGTCTTCTTAAGCAATCTTGGTTAAGTACCAGCATTGAGTTTACAGATAATCAAATTCGTAGTGCATACGTTATTTATACCCTTACTAAAGACGATACATTATCTAGCTTAGTAACACGTTGTAGTAAGTTATTTAATAAAATAGAGCCTGGTCAATTGCTTCATGCATGGCCTGAAATAGTTGCGCAATCTCAAGAGCGCAACCATTCAGTACAAAATGCGTCAACTCAAGCAAATGTTGGTTCTAAAACTCCAAGTTTAGATCAATTTACTGTTGATTTAACTGCCCAAGCACTCGCTGGAAAAATAGACCCTATTCTTGGTCGTGATTTCGAAATTCGTCAAATGGTTGATATTTTAACCAGACGCCGCCAAAACAACCCAATTTTAACTGGTGAAGCAGGCGTAGGTAAAACAGCTGTTGTTGAAGGGCTAGCATTAAGAATTGCTCAAAAAGACGTACCTGCTGTATTACAAAATGTAAAAATTCACAGCTTAGATTTAGCACTATTACAAGCTGGTGCAGGTATGAAAGGGGAATTTGAAAATCGCCTTAAATCGCTTATCAATGAAGTAAAAAATGCGGTAAATCCGGTTATTTTGTTTATTGATGAAGCACATACCATGATTGGTAGCGGTGGTGCAGCGGGTCAAAATGATGCGGCAAATCTATTAAAGCCTGCTTTAGCGCGTGGTGAATTACGCACAATAGCTGCAACTACTTGGGCTGAATACAAAAAGTTTTTTGAGAAAGACGCCGCATTAACACGCCGATTCCAAGTTGTAAAAGTTGAAGAGCCAACCCCTGAAAAAGCGGTGGCAATGTTACGAGGCTTAGTGCCTGTAATGGAAAAACACCACAAAGTGTTTATATCTGAGCAAGCACTTGAAGGCGCGGTGCATTTATCACATCGTTACATTACTGCAAGGCAGCTCCCAGACAAAGCCGTTGCATTACTAGATACAGCTTGTGCACGTGTTGCAATGAGCCAAGCATCTACTCCAAATACTATAGAGCAGCTTGTAAATCGCTTAAGCGAAATAGAAACACAAGTAAAAATGCTTAACAGAGAGCAAAAAACGGGCTTAGATCATTCACAGCAACTAGACACATTAAAAGCAGAGCTAATTACAATTGAAGAGCGATTAGCGCCGTTAAATGAGCAATTTAGTACTGAAAAAGAAATTGTGGCTGAGCTTAATCTAGCTTTAGAGCTTATTAACTCTCAAGATGAAGAGTCATCACAAGAGATACTCGATAAGCTAAGACTTAGTAAAGAGAAGCTAGCCTCTTTTGAACATAATATGGTTCATTGGCAGGTTAACGAAGAGCTTATAGCGCAAGTTATTTCAGATTGGACAGGGATACCTGTTGGCAAAATGCATGAAGATGAAATACATGGCATTTTAAATTTAGCACAGCAAATGAAGCAACGAGTTGTAGGGCAAGACCACTCTCTTGATTTAATAGCTAAAGTTGTTCAAACATCTCGTGCTCAGCTAGCAGATGAAAGCCGTCCTAACGGTATATTTATGTTAGCAGGGCCAAGCGGTGTGGGTAAAACAGAAACTGCACTTTCGCTAGCCCAAGAAGTGTATGGTAGTGAAGAAAACGTCACGGTAATTAACATGTCAGAGTTTAAAGAAGAACATAAAGTTTCTTTATTACTTGGCTCTCCTCCAGGGTATGTAGGTTACGGTGAAGGAGGAATATTAACCGAGGCAGTAAGAAGAAAGCCATATAGTGTTGTACTTTTGGATGAGATGGAAAAAGCACACCCAGGCGTACAAGATATTTTTTATCAAGTGTTTGATAAAGGTACAATTAAAGACGGTGAAGGCCGCGATATCGACTTTAAAAACACAATCATTATTATGACCTCAAACGTGGGCACAGATACCACAATGAGCTTGTTTGAAGACGAAGAAAGTAAACCAAGCATCAAAGGTTTATTAAAGGCATTACAAGATGATTTACTTGCTTCATTTAAACCGGCATTTTTAGGTCGTATTAATGTAATACCTTACATTCCGTTAAGTGACGATATTCTTACTGAAATTGCCGCTATTCAAATAAATAAAATAATTAAACGTGTTAAAAAACACTACAATGCCGAGTTAATTTATAATGACGATGTAATTGAATATATTATTGCTAATTGCCAAAATGCAGGCTCAGGTGCACGTAATATTCACACTATACTTCAAAATAGAGTGCTGCCATTGTTGTCTGAGGTTTTACTTTCTAGCATGATTGACGACAAAGAAATTAATAGTATATCGCTATTAGTAAAAGATAATGAATTTGAACTAGAGCTGAATTAAAGTTTAATTAAAGTTAATTTGAAATAACTTGTTATTAAGGTTGTTTCTTTAGTTTGAGGGCATTATAATTTTGGTGCCTGATATCACTACATGGAATTTTTGAGACATTGTCTTCATCTAAGGAAAGGAATCAGAAGGCCTTTTCATTGCTGTATTAAAGATAATGGTTTCAAAGGAATTTTGGTATATACCAAAGTAAAGAATCCAGTATTAATGGATAACATTGTTTAATAAAAAGGAGCATTATCAAATGCAAGCAAATACATATTTAAAATACGGTTCAATCAAAGGCGAAACTACTGCTGAGTCTTTCAAAGATTTAATTACAGTTTTATCTCTTGATTGGAATGTAAGTCGCGAAATTAGCTCAGCTACTGGTACAGCGATGGACCGTGAGTCAAGCTCTACTCGTCTTGGTGACGTAACAATCACTAAACTTCAAGATAAAGCATCTCCGGATCTTTTCAAAGAAGCGACAATCGGTAAAGGTTTACCAGCTGTTTTCCATATCACTAAGCAAGGTGATAAGGTTGAAGAAATCATGAAAATCGAACTTACAGATGCAATGATTTCTAGCTACTCAGTTTCAGTACAAAATGATCGTCCAATCGAAACAATCACTATCAGCTACACAGAAATGATGATGACTGTTACTCCAACAGACGACAAAAATAACATTACTGCTCCTCTTGTATACGGTTACAGCGGTGTTAAAGGTCAACAAATGTAATATTTGTTACCTTATAATGGCTCTGGGCATTGCTCAGAGCTTTTTTTGATCTTTAGGACGGGAAAAGCAAGGAATGCAAAAAGCAACACAAGATAAAAACGTAATTCAAATTAGCACCCCTGTTGGTAAAGATGCCCTCTATTTAACTCGCTTTGTTGCCCAAGAGGCAATGTCTGATTTGTTTGTTATGTCTGCCAATATGTACACTATTGGTAAACAAATCGCGCACGAAGACTTAGTGGGTAAACCTGTATCTATTAAAGTAAAAAATGCAGATGGCGGTGGTGAGCGTTACTACCACGGCATTGTTAGTCATTTGGTTTCAAATGGCAGCCGTACGGCTGATGTTGACGAGCAAAAAAATTATATAGATTATCAAGCGACGATAGTTCCATTCGCAGCTTCAATGCGCAATCGTAAAAATAGCCGCATTTTTCAAAAGAAAACAATTAAAGAAATATTTGCTGATTTATTTGGCCAACACAATGTTGCCTTTAGCGATAAAACCAGTAAAACCTACCCTAAATATGAATATTGTGTTCAGTATCAAGAGTCTGATTTTGATTTTATTCAGCGCTTATTCCAACAAGAAGGTATTTTTTACTTTTTTGAACACTCAAACAGTAACCATACGCTTGTATTAGCTGATGATATTACGGCTTACGAAGTATGTAATGAAGGCAAAGTTGTATTTTCAACTGGCCATTTAAGCGAATCACACGTATCGCGCTGGCAAGGTGGCTTAAGCATTGCCCCTGGTAGTTTTAAACGTGTTGGTTACGATTTTAAACAGCCATCACGATACCCAGATGGCGAGCAAGCAAACGCTGAACTTCCTACTCAATCGGTCTCTGAAATTTTTGAATACACGGGCGAGCAAGAGTGCCATCCGCGCGCTGCTAATCTAGCGTCTGTGCAGCTAGAGTCACTGCAAAGAGACATGAAGCTTTCCAGTGGGCGCAGTGATTGCCGCTCATTTACTGTAGGTAAGTTATTTAGTTTTAAAAAGCACGAAGACCCACGTCTTGAAGGTAAAACATTTGTTATTACCTCTATGATGACTTCAATTACAGTACCCAACCAATCAGGTTCGCAGCAGTCATCGGTAGAAGAAGTTTATTCAAATCACTTTGAATGTGTCCCAAAAGAAATCCCTTACAGAGCACAAATAAATAAGAAAAAGCCTGTAATAAACGGGGTCCAAACGGCAATCGTAACTGGCGATAGCGCTGATGAAATTATGATTGACCAATATGGTCGTGTAAAAGTGCAATTTGATTGGGACAGAGAAGGCAAAAAAGATTCTAAAAGTTCGTGTTGGATCCGCGTTGCCCAAAACTGGGCTGGTAAAAAGTGGGGGGCTTTTTTCTTCCCTCGCGTTGGCCAAGAAGTACTTGTGGATTTTATAAATGGCGACCCAGATCAACCTATAATAAGTGGGGCCGTGTATAACGCAGACTTAATGCCTCCGTATGCATTACCGGCAGAAAAAACGCAAAGCGGCATAAAAACGCGTTCTACAAAAGAAGGCGGAGCAGATAATTTTAACGAGCTTAGGTTTGAAGATAAAAAAGGCAGTGAGCTGGTTTATCTTCAAGCAGAAAAAGACAAGCAGCTCTATGTTAAAAACGATCAAAACGATAAGACAGATCACGACCACAACATTGAAATTGGAAACGACAGAAAAACAGATATTGCTAACAACGACACCCTTAATGTTGCTAAAAATCGTATTGCCGAAATGGGTAAAAACGATACTTTAAAAGTAGGTAAAACATTAAATATAGAAGCGGGTGATGAAATAGTTATTAAAACAGGCTCTGCACAAATCAAAATGAGCAGTAATGGTAATATAACTATTGAAGGCACTAATATAAATATTAAAGGTAGTAATGTTAAAGTTGACGGCAGTGCTATTACTTTATCAGCTGGAATGATTAAATTAAATTAGTGCAAATATGGAAATAATAAATAGCTTTCATTCAGGACTTAGAAACGGCATTAATAATAACGGATATGTTGTATATTGCCGTTATGGGCTTGCGCATTTAATATGTTTGCCAATTAATAGGCCAGACGATCCATTGCTAAATCCAGCATTAAGTCACCTAAAAGCAATGAATGGTTATTACGCTGGCCAGTTTTTAAATAATTTACACCCAGTATTAAATAGTGAAGATGTTGTGTCGGGATTATACCAATATGCTATGCAAAGCCCTGTTGCACTTTCAGATTATTCTCAAAGTGAATTAATAGAGTGTTTATCTCTATTAGTGGCGCACAGCAAGTTATTAATTATCCCTTTATTTGATTAGTTTTATTTAAAAATATAAACAGACAAGGAGTCTTTATGGGCAAGCCCGCAGCTACAATTGGTCACATGCATGTGTGTCCCAAAACAACCGGCACAGTGCCGCATGTAGGCGGCCCTGTAGTTATTGGTTCAACTAATGTCTTAATTGGTGGAATGCCTGCTGCGCGCAAAGGCGACATGATGGTGTGTATTGGCCCACCAGATAGTATTAAATCGGGTTCTGGCTCGGTTAAAATTAACGGTAAGCCTGCAGCTAGAATGGGCGATGACAGCTCCCACGGCGGTAAAATTGTTGTTGGCAACCCTACAGTATTAATAGGTGGCTAACCTTGCTATCTACATACCTAAGTAATCATAAAGCGCAACTGCTAGCAATTAGTGAAGCACAATATTGCCCTTTTACATGCGTAGGTTTTATTAAAACGCTTAAAACAAAGCTATTAGAAGCATGTTGGTTAACGGCTAAGAAAAATAACGTCCCACAAAAATTTAGCCAGCCAGATTTAGTGCAATTAATCACTTTTTTACAAAGCGACCCCAATATTGATTCCACTGCACAAGCATGCGTTGAGGTAATGGCTAATTTGCCTCAAAACATTAACTTAGCGTTTATTAACGCTTTAATGAACGAGCCTACCTTACATAGCCTAACTAAATTAATTATTTATAAAGTTCTGTTACAGCAACACAGCTTGAATTTAATCGCTTATATTGACTTAAAAACTTTGTGCTTTGCATTAACCACTGACAAAGAGTCACTTGAGCATTTACAGCCAGCGTTGGAGCAAAATTTATTAATAAGTAGCCAAGCCAAAAATACCGAAGTAATAAATACGTTTAAACACTTATGCAATGCTGGGCTTATTAATTCTCCGTTAATGTCGCTTTTTTTATTATCACTCAGTTGGGAACAGGTGAATGTAGTTGGCAACCATGCAAGCAACACTTTAACGGTTGACCAAACCATGCAGGTATTACTGCAAAGTAGCTTTGCAAAATTAATTCCATTAGCTAATACTTTTTTAAATAAAGTTGAAGAACCACATACCATTATTGCTTTAATAAGGCGCTTGCTCGGCGATAAGCTTGATTTATTAGTGAGCTTTGAAACACAACTGCAAGCATGGCAAGGTGATGAGTTATCGTGTAGTGAATTTAAGCGTCAGTTACACACTAACTGGCCAAAGTTTGAGGGCGAGCTTTCATCTTCGCGCTTAATAGCAGGTAAAGCGCTAAATACTAAGTTAAATGCTATAGAAATGTCTGCTATGGATAGCTATAGCCAAGCTGTATTTAACTTATATAACTACTACCAACACGCTAATGCTAAAAAGTTAGCTGCGGAGGCCGTGTTGTGAGTGCTTTTAATATTAATATGGAGTGTTTTTTAGCGCCATTTTCTCAAGACATAGATGAGCTTTTATACGGCGAAGAGTCTGCATCAAATGAGTTTAAAGAATGGCAATCGTGGAATGCATGCATTTACGATTGCATATTAAAAGCAAAAGAATTATTTGCAAAAGTTGAAGACCTACAAGCACCTTTAGTTTGGTTGCTTCCTGCGCTTGAATACCAAGGCGAGCTTAAGCAACTTTTGGCAAATAGTTTAAAACAGTTATTTCCACAGCATGTAAGTCATATTTTGTTTTATGGTGCTACAGGCGCTAATACAATGATCGAACTTGTGCAAAAAAATCAGTGGAAAAAGGTTAACGTACTTGCAGTAGACGCAACATACAAAGCAAATATAAATGGTGAATATGCCTATCGAGGTGTTGGTGGTGCATTTGCAACTGTTACAGCGGTTAAAACTGGTTGGATGCAACAAAGCCACGAACTGGCTCCATCTGTAGATTTTATAAAGCATAACCAATTAAGTGGGATTTTTTCTAACATTGCGCTTAATAGTAAAAAACAAATAGATTTTATATGTGCGCCAGGTAATGGCGTAAACCACGAAAGCGATGTGTGGTTAACAAATTTACAATTGCTCAGTAATTTAATTAGTGAGCATACACATTATGAATTACCTAATTACAAATTAGGTAAAATTGGTGCGCTTGAAGGACTCGTCAATTTATATCAGTTGACCTCAAGCCCGGCTATTGTAAATCACTTTAAACACGCGTTAGTGATTTCTCAAGAACAATCAAAATACCAGGCCGCAGCATCATACTTATGGATAAGTGAGGAAGTACACAACTAATGCAAAGTAATACAGTTGTTTTACAAGGAACAAGTTACCCCATTTGCCTCGTTGCTGGTAAAGGCCAAACGCCCTCTGGCTATGCACCTGCAGTAGCAAACACGGCACAAAGTGCTAAACAGCAAATAGCTGAAATTGGTGGTGCGCTAACTGGCGATGCTGCCAAACGCCTCGACGTAATTAACTTATTAAATAGCGCAGGCGTTAGCTGCCCACGCAGCGCCTCTGCCCGCGAAACCGCAAGTGCACTTACCCAAGCTTTAATAGCTGGCGCTGTAACGTGTTATCACCAAAAAGCAAAGTCATCTATTCAAGTTAGTGATAACACCAATAGTGGAGCAGCTGGCAAAAAGTCGAGCAAAAAATCAAGCTCAACAGCAAAAGGGAAAAGCGCATCGCAAGCACCCGCTAAAAACACTGGCGGTGCAAGTAATAACACCGCAAGCGAAGAGCCCATTACAAATCAAGAGTGCCGTTCAGATCCTGTATCAATGCTGTCGGGCGAAGAAATTCTCCCGCTCATCGACTTTACCCTAGCAGGGAGTCGGCAATTAGTGTGGCGACGTTTGTATCGCTCATCTCATGCTGATGTGTGTACAACAATGGGTAATGGTTGGCGCCATGACTTTATGGCAAGCCTTACAGAGCATTACTTGCCGCCGCCAAAAGTGGGTCCTAAACAAAAAGGCACCTACTGGTTAGAGTACCAAGACGAGCACGGCGCTAAACATAAATTTGAAAAGGTAAAGCCTGGCCAATCGAGCTATCAGTTAAGTAGTAACCTTGCACTGCATTACCAAACAAATGGCAAGCAAGTCCTTGTAACGCCAGATGACCAACACCTTACGTTTAAACCAGGCGAAAGCGCATGGTTGCTTGAAAAAATAATTAACGAAAAAGGTCAAAGCATCGCGCTTTATTACGATGCAAAAGAGCGCCTACACCGTATAGAAGTAAACAAAGTGCGCGGCTGTATTATTAGCTACAACGCGCAAGGTTTGTTAAGCAAAATAGCAGCGTACTGCACCGATAAAAACAACAAACAGCAATTACTATCGCCATTACTAGCAAGCTATGAGTACGACGAAAACAAAAACCTTGTTCAGTCTACTAATCAGCAAAACGAAACTGAGCGTTACGCCTATAACGCCGCTAACTTATTAACAAAGCGTACCCGAGCCAGTGGCTTTAGCCATCATTTTGAGTGGGATAGCTATTCACCGAGTGCTAAATGTACAAAACAATGGGGCGATAACAATACTTATACTTACCAGTTTGAATATAACTTAGAGGCTGGTGAAACAACCTGTATAGACTCTCGAGGCCACAAAGAGCACTTTGTACATAACGCACAAGGTAAATTGGTAAAACATACCGACCCTAACGGCAACGTTTGGCAATATACATACAATGCGCAAGGCCAAAAGCTCAGTGAAATTAAGCCCGATAGCAGCACAACGCGCTATAGCTATACACCTTATGGCCAATTAGAAACAATAACGCAGCCAGATGGTAGCCAAACCCATTTTGCTTACAACCAACTTGGGCAACGTGTATTAACTACCTTACCTGATGGCCAAACCATTACGCGTAAATACAGTGTGGCTGGATTATTACAAAGCGAAACCTTTGGCGATGGCCGTACCACGTTATACAGCTACGATAAGCTTGGCCAGTTAACTCAGCATATAAATAAAAACGGCCAAATCACCAAGTTTATTTGGAACGAGCAAGGCGAGCTATTAGCAAAACATCATAACGATGAGTTAATACGTTACAGCTACGACAGCTTAGGCCGCGTAAATGCCACACTTAATAACGCAGGGTTACTCACTCAATATAAATACAATGAGCATGGCCAGCTTACGCAAACCATTGCCTTTGATGAAAAAGAGCCTGAAAATAAACAGCATCAAAATTTTAGCTACGACGAAGCAGGGCGATTAATTAGCTCGCAAAACAGCAAAGGCGATACCACAGAGCAACATTTTGAAGGGCTAAGCCAACCGCACTGTGTTATTCAGCCCGATGGCAGCGCCCTGCATTTAACGTACGACAAAGAGCGAAACTTAACAGCCATCGAGCGAAGCGACGGTCACGTATACCGCATAAGTTACGACGCGAACGAAAACCCAACACAAATAACCGGGTTTGATGGTACGCTACAGCAATATAAGTACGATGCCTGTAACCGCTTAGCCTCAGTAACGCAAAGCAACAAACGCCATGTAAAAATAGAGCGCGACAGCCTTGGCCGTGTAACTGCGCAACATGCAAGCCTTGCAAGCGACTCACATATAATTAATAACGCCAATTACTACAGCTACACAAAGCAAGGTAACATTACGCGTGCACATAATGCACAATCAACCTTAAAGCAGCAGTTTGATAAAGGCGGGCGGCTACTGTGCGCCGAGCAAGTTAATAACCAGCAACAAGCGCATACCTTAAAATACAGCTACGACGAATATGGCAGAAGACAAACCCTTACCCTGCCAGATTCAACTACGCTTAAATACAGCTACAACCAGTTTGGCCAGCTAAGCGGTATTAACTTACAGCAAACCAACAGCAAAGAGTTTGAACTTGCAAAGCCGCTTGTAACATTAGGCTACGACAGCCAAGGTAATATTAAAACCCAGCAGTTTGGTAACAGTATTACCCTCAATCAACAGTTTGATGTATTTAACCGTTTAACGCAGCAACAGCTTACACACCCAGCGCAAACATTATTTGATACCTGTACGTACAACTACGACAGTGTAAACCAGCTTATTGCCCGCAAAAATGAAGGCGTAAGCAGCCAGAATATCAATTTTGAATACAACAGCCTCGGCCAGTTAATACAACAAACATTGGCAGGCGAGCAGAACAATAAAATCACACACTATCAGTGGGATAGCTTTGGTAACCCACAAAGCCAAACAGTTAAATCAAACACAAGCGATGCAGACCTTAGAGATACAGGCGAGCAGGGGATAGAACATGATGCAGCCAGCAACGAGTATACAGCCAGCTCTTCTATTGATTTAACGCGCGCCACCCATAGCGAATACAATGAGTTAGCAGCAAATAGTAGTGAAAATAGTAGTGAAAATAGTAGTAAAAATAGTAGCAACGCTGACTCAGTAGCAAACAATGAAGGCACTAACAACACCACAATAAACAGTGCCACCGACGCCGACCGCCTAACACACTTTGGCGACAGCGACTTTTACTACGACGAGTTTGGTAACCAAATACGCGAAACCGGCAAAGGCATTAAAACCCGTCGTGAATACAACGCGTTTAATCAGTTAAGCTGTTTTAACAACAACGGCACGCTTACCCAATACGACTACGACCCACTAGGTCGTCGTATCGCCAAGCACACCGAGCACGGTAAAATTGACTACATTTGGGATAACGACCAGTTAATCGGCGAATGCCAACATGGTGAATATACCTGGTATATTAACCTGCCTAATCAATTTCACCCAGTCGCACTAATTAAACAAGGTGAGGTGTATTACTATCACCTAGACCAGCTTAATACGCCGCGGTTTGTAACCAACAGCAAAGCAGAAGTCGTATGGGAAAACCAAGCCGATGCGTATGGTTATGAAGAGCCAGAAGCCGAGCCTGACACTAATAAAGAAAACACCTTCACTCAGCCAATTCGCTTTCAAGGGCAATATTTAGATGAAGAGAGCGGCTTACATTACAACCGCTACCGCTACTACAGCCCAAAACAACAGCGCTTTATAAACCAAGACCCGATAGGGTTAGTGGGTGGTATAAACCACTATCAATATGCGCCAAATCCGGTTAATTGGGTGGATCCGTTTGGGTTGTTGTGTGCAGAGGGTGAAAAAAGATTAAAAAACAAGCTGAATTCGTTAGTAGGTAATGGTTTCGATCAAGAAACAGTGGATGCGATTTTTAAAATGGCGATAGCATGTACTCCAATTGATAATAAAGATATATCTACAATTGATTATCCACCAGAAGGTGGTGTGTATCGTAAAAAGCATGAGTATAGCTTTGAAAATATTCTCCCTGAAGAAAATAAAATTACAATAACAAGAGAGATGCCATCGGGCAAAAGGATATCTCAAACCGTCAGTATAAAAGATTTTGCTCAGCAGCATATTGATAACAATGAAAAAGTAGCCAACATTCATTGGGGTAAAATTTTAGAAAAAGAGCATGGCGTTGCTAAACCAAGCCCTGAAGAAATGGAAAATGCTCATGCTCACCATATTGTATTTAAAGAAGGTAGTGGTAAGCAAAAAGAGTGGGTGCTTAAGAGTAAAGCTATTTTAGAGAAACATAATATTGATTGGCTTAAAGGTAAAGAAAATCTAGTATGGGCACCTAATATTGAAGGGTTACATACCGAAGAAATGGCCAAGCTAGTATATGAACATTTAGAAGAAGCAGAGGATGAGTACGGTACTCCAGAAGCTGTTATTGAAGCACTTAAAGAAATGGGCGAGCTCGCTTCCCAACATATAAGAGGAAAAGTATACACATGAGCAAAGAATTAATTAGAGAAGCTTCTAAATTTATCGCTGAAAACGATGTTGAATCGTTACAATTTTTTTTAAAAAAGCACCCTGAATTGATAAGCCATAGTTTTTTATCGAATCGGAACTGGCTACATAAAGCAGCTAAATTTGAATCTCCAGATGTAATTTCAATGTTAGCTGGCTTAGTTGATAAAGAATGTGTTGATGACTTTGGGAGGACACCTCTAAGCTCTGCATTAATTAGCGGTAAATTAACTCCAACAGAAAAGCTTGTAGGCTTGGGAGCAAATGTTAATCATAATAGTACAAGCTCTCCCTTATCATGTGCCGTATATAGCAAAAGTAAAGAACTATTAAAGCTACTGATAGAAAACGGCGCAAATAACGAAAGTAAAGAAGAGCTTATTCGTTATGGTCGTGGCGTTGGTTATAAAAATATCGAAGACGATTTAAACGAACTTAATTATGTATCAGCAATAACAGAAACGTTTAAAGATAAGTTAAGTGCTCATTATGGCGCATTGATTGATGTGCAAAGTAAAGAGACACCATGTATTTTGTATTCAAAACAAGCAAAGGGCAAGTTTGCTGTTTTTTCTGAAAACATCAATAAAGATGCTGAAATAATGTTTGAAGTAACAAAGCAAGGTTTTGATACGGCAGAAGAAGTGCTTACTCAGTCATACCCGTGGTTGTTTGATTGGTTAGAAGTTATAAACCAAGTAGAAATAGACCCAACTCAACGGGTCATTATTATTACCCGAGAAGTTGAATGCACGCCATATCAAGGCATTGCTTTATTACTAGAAGATAAAATTAGCTATAACAATAATCCTGTTAACATTTATAGATTATTTCCGCTTTACCAAAAAGAAATAGATGCCGAAAAACAATATGGCATAGCTGCGTTACTTAAACAGTTTGAAGTAAAAGGTGTCAGTCAAGCAATTCTTAAAAATCGAAAGCCAATACTTTAGTATATTTCGGTAAAGTTTATTTCTAAGATATTTTTAGGTAGGGACTAGAACCACTATGTTTGGTTTAATAAAAAAATATGACGTACACATGTGCTCTGAAGTTAAAGGGATTATTACTTTAAACGGCAATCCCGTTGAAGGTGTTTTAATTAATCGCAGCCTCAAATTTGCACATAAAATTGAAAAAGAAGATCAGGTCATTACAGCTTCCGATGGCACCTTTAATATGCCAGAAGTTGTTGTTGAGTCAAAAATACCCGGTGATATGTTCTCCCATGAAGTTACTTATCAACTTATTACTGCAATTCATGGCGGTGAAGAGTATGAGCTTTGGAATAGTGAGCTACGTGGTATTGATGAGCCCGACGAGTACAAACAAAAGCTAAGCAGTCTAAACGCCGATTTAGTATCACCTAATGTGGATTTTATATTTCCTAACCATGCTCATGAAAATTTAGATTTTTATGGCTCGAGTATTTGTAGATGGGAAAGTGACTTTGAAATCTATGAAACTGAAGACGACGATACGGATTATTTTAAAGATTTTAAATAATAAAAGGATTTTACATGAAAATTTTATCTCCTAGCATAGCGGCACAACTGGCTGATTTTGCGTACAAAAGCATTGCGGTTTCGGCGGCTGGTGATCAGTCAAAAAAAATAAAGTCGAATCCAATTATTAGTAAGCATTTTGCATTTGATTCAAAAACATCAACACTAACAGGTGTAAGTGGCACAACAGCAGAGCATGTATTGAACCAATCTACTGGTTTTGGCTTTTTTGGTGTAGGCAAAGGTACCGGTAACCATGCGGGCGAGATTGTTATAGCAATACGGGGTACTGCTGGGCTTGCTGATGCGTTAACAGATTTACACTGTGGTGTTACCGTTGGCCCAAATTTAGCTCCGGTACATTCTGGATTTAATCGTACTTTTGAAACTATTAAACCGCAACTAGCAGCAATATTGAGTAAGGCAGGTGGGCGCCCTGTTCACTGTATTGGCCATAGCCTTGGTGGTGCTTTAGCAACGTTAGCAGCAAATTGGATTAAAGCTCAATATAAGGTGCCTGTAAAACTTTATACTTTTGGATCTCCAAGGGTGGGTCTTAACCCTTTCGCAATTAAAACAGAGACAAGATTAGATGGCATTTATAGGG
Organism: Pseudoalteromonas sp. SG45-2; assembly: GCF_014164115.1. Taxonomy (NCBI): domain Bacteria; kingdom Pseudomonadati; phylum Pseudomonadota; class Gammaproteobacteria; order Alteromonadales; family Pseudoalteromonadaceae; genus Pseudoalteromonas; species Pseudoalteromonas sp. SG45-2. The sequence continues at coordinate 62,697 of NZ_JACJEO010000015.1, read as the reverse complement.
CTGTTCATCGTAGCGACCCTGTAGCTATGGTTCCTGTTTGGCCGTTTGTACATGCGGGGAGCGAATATAGGCTAAGTACGTGTGTTTCATTAACGGGTGCGGCGCATAAAATGGCAGGTAATGCGCCAGGTTATATTAACACTGCAGCTAGTTACCCTGACTATAAAAGTATGCAGAAAGGCTCGATATCTAACTTAACGATGACACGTCTAAAGTACTATAACCGCCATCATGCTTCTTTTAATGCACATTGGTCTGAAAAAATCACAAGTGCCCTTATCACTTTATTACGTGAGAGCGGTAAGTTAGCAAGTATTATGGGTCAAATAGGCACATCAGGTGTTTTAACTATTTATGATTTATTAGCTCGGTCAATTGTAGAGATTTCTCAAATGTCGATTAAGTTTGCTGAAGATAGTAAAGGGCTAATTGGGCATATACTTAACTTTGTAGGAAAGCCATTTGTTGCCGTTGATATAACTTATGCAGGTGTAAAAAAAGCTTTAACTTGGATGTTAGAAAAACTTAAAACACTAGTAATTGCTGCGGTCAAAGTTTCACCTCATATCGCCTTTGGCTAGTAATTAAATTAAGGCTCAGGTAACTACTGAGTCATTTTTATAAAGCGGGCCACAATTAGTAAATGTAAAATATCTAGTTTAAAAGCCCTTCGAAGTTATTAAACATAAGGAAATACAGTGAATAAAATAAACACGGATGTAAATTATAAAACAATGGCCGGTAATGCACGCTTAGTGATGCTTGGTGAATCAAGCCATAGCACTGCCGGATATAAGTATGAAGCAATAAAGGCAATCAAACAGCTAAAAGCTGCTGGTTTCACGCATTTTGCAATCGAAATGCTACCAAGAGCTATGCAGGAAAAAATAGACTTTTATCAACGCACAGGTAAAGGCTTTAATGTTATACAGCAGTATTTTAATAAATATTGGACCCATGGCTATTTAACACCTCATGCTTATGGTGAACTTGTTAAGGCTGCGCGCGATATTGGAATGAAAATAGTCGCGCTCGACGTGTTAGTCGAAACAATGGATATAATGGATAGTGTATGTTCTTCGGATAAGGGTATAGGAGGCGACTGCTTTGATACTCATACTTATAGAAACGCACTTTGGGCAGTTAATTTAGCTACTATATTAAACCGTTCAAGTCAGAATAGAGTTGTTGCTTTTATGCATCGCTTTCATGCTGTATTAAATGCAGCAGACCAGCCTGGTGTTGATGTATTTCTTAAAGATCACAATATTTTCAATGTACGCTTTATCGACTTTATTGGAGGGTTAAGTTGCATAAGTGATAGACGTTGCTCAGGTGACTCAAATCAGGATAAATCCCTAAAAGAGCTTTATTTTTATCGAGAAGGCTACCCGTACGAATCATCTGTTAAATCCTTTCAAGTGCATATACCTGAAAAACGTGTAAATAGTGATGGTTCACTACAATGGTAAAAATAATATCATTAATTATCTTTACGTGGGGTGTTGTATTTTCTTCTGTTTCGAGAGCATCGCTTTTTCCTAATATAGATATTAACTCCCCTAACCTAACTGTAGAAAAAGCCGCAAAGCAATGCCAAAAAAGCTTAATGCATGCACCTGAACAATTAGAAGCATGGTGTGAAAAAGCTTATAGTCTTGGAGATTGGGAGGCTTTGTATTACATAGGTGTGCACACCGGAGATGGTAATCGTTATTTGGAGGAACTTAATTCTCGTATTGCAAATAACGAGTATAGTGCTTTAAAAAAACTTGCTTGGATATACCGAAGTGGCCACTTCGTAAAAAAGGATTTAAGAGAATCTGCACGATTATATGAATTGTATTTACTGCATGATAATGAAATAAACTTTCAAACTGTTTCGGCACATTTTGAACTATCCACTATTTACCAAAGACTTGGTATGTGGAATAAAGTGATTACCCATACTGATTACGTTATAAATTATGCAAATAGAGCTGATTGGGTGCATCGCGCTAAATATATACAAAAGCAAGCCAAAGCCTCGTTAGCTGAAAATTAAACTTTAAATGTATTTACCTATAAATATAAAGGGAGCTATAAACGCCTAAACTAAAGCGCTATAGAAATGATATGGAACAACAAAACCAACAAACACTAACTAACCTTGTTTACGATATATATGAAGACCCAACTTTAATAGAAGAGCATCAAGTGCTTATAAACCCTTTGTTGAGCGATTTAGTTGCTAGTGCGCCAGCTGGGTTTGAGGGCATGGCGACGATGATTAATACTCATATTTCTAATGGGTTTAAATTCAAAAATCCTAAAATACAAAAATTTGAACTTGAGTCGGGGCTTTTAAAACTTAAAACGTATTTTCAAAAAATAAACCTATAACCCCCATCATAATTACACACTCAATTTTTAATATTAATGCAGCACTAGTGCTGCATTAATTTTTTCTCATCAAGGATGATCTATGAGCCTTATCACCACGAGTATTTTAATACTGTTTTTACAGCCTTTATTTGTATATTTAGCTCTTTTTAAAGAGTCTGAGCAGAGTGCCCGAAACCGTTCACTAGATAACGAAGATGCTATGTATCTATTTATAGCGCCTGGTTTAGCCGTATTTTATCCTGATGACTTTTGGCAGGCGGTACTTTATTTAGGAAGTGTATGCCTGTTAGGTTTAATGCTTGCCATTATTGTAAAAAGCAAAGCTAAAAAGCGATTAACAAGAGATGACGCTATCGGGTTTACTATTGCCAGTTTTTTATTTTTTGGGATTATAAAATTAATTATTGGTGGGTTAGGATATTTTTTTAGCGAAAATGCCGCGAATGCTTCAGCGCCTGTCATAGGTGAACAAACTTATTCATCAACTACAGGTGAGCTTTTAAACTGGGGCTATTTGTATTATCAGTTTTGGCCAACGCTATACTTTTTACTCTTTACGTTAGCAACATTAGTTATAAAAATGATTGAGAGCCGGTTTAATAAACATTCATTTTCAGGCTCGCTCTTAATATTGGGCGCAGTTTTGGCAGGTGTATCACCGTTATTTGGGGATGCTTTTATTTTAGGCGTTATCGCTAACTTTTTTATATTTTTTGTTGTGTGCACGGCATGTATAGAAATTGATAAAAGGAGCGATCCTTCCGCTGGTGCTATTAGTTTTATATATGGTTTTTTGCTTGTGGGCGGTATCGCGTTTAGTAGTATTGGTAAATTAATATATACGCTATTTTATAATTAAATTAGGATTGTTTTTTGATTAAAAAACATGCAGTATAATTGTACCTAATTAGTATGTTCCCCTACTTTTTTTTAATATAAATATGGTTGGTGTAATTAATTGGCCATAAACATTAAGTAGCTTATAGCTAGGTCTTGGGAGAGTGTTTGCTTTGTTTTTATCGCGTTTAAAAATTTTTGTGTTGGTAATAGTCTCTATTGCCGTTGTTTTTTTTACTACATCACAGGCTTGTGCGGATATGTTTGGCTTTTTTAATAAACAAGAATTTTATTTATCGGCTCCAGTAAAGGGGCAGTTATTAGATAATGGGCAGCCAGTTGCAAACACTAAAGTAATGCGCTCACTCACCTATGGCGATGAATACGTTGACGAAACCACAACAGACGAATACGGTTATTTTACTTTTACAGAAAAAACAATAAAGACAGGTAAGCCCTCTAATATGTTTGATAACGACTCGTTGGTTCAGCATATTTATTTAGAAAACGGCACGCCAGAAGGAATTGTTTTATGGTACACGCTTGTTTCAATTCATGAAAAAAGTGACACACTTAAAGAGCTTCTTGCACACTTGAAGTGTGATATTTCTAAAGAGCCGCAAACATACGATATTCCAATTAAAGAAGATACAAGCCACACTTTTGCGATATACACATCATGTAAACTTTAACTATTTATTTAAAGGGAACTTATATGAATACTTTGACACCCACTCAAGCCGTACAATTAGCAAACCTTGCTTATAAAGCAAAAAGTATTAAAACCACTAATTTACTCAATCGCACACTTCATGCCTCTTTGCGCGACAATTTTAATTTTTCAGTTAATCCAGGTGCAGTACAAGGGGTAACGGGCAGCTTTTTTTCTCATTTATTTAATTTAAGCACGGGCTTTGCTTTAGTAGGGCATGGGCTTGGCGCGTATGAGGGCGATTCGGTTATAACTATTCGGGGAACTAACTCGCTAAGAGATGGATTAACCGATGGGCACTTTGGTGTGAGTGGTGGGTCAAATGGCAGTATGGTGCATGCTGGTTTTAATAAGACCTTTTATAGTATGAAGCCTGCGCTGCAAGAGTTTATAGCAGCGAATATTCAAGATAAAGTGACTGGTTGCGTTCATTTAGTTGGCCATAGCTTGGGTGGTGCGTTAGCGACGCTTTCTGCTGATTGGATCAAAGCTGAGTATTCACTTCCTGTAAAATTATATACGTTTGGTTCGCCACGTGTTGGGCTTGAAAACTTCTCTCGCGCAGCAACATCAAGAATCGATAAAATTTATCGCTGTACACATGGGGCTGACCCAGTGGCTAAAGTGCCTTTATGGCCTTTTTCGCATGCTCCGCACAATGGCCAAGAAATACGTTTAGATAGTGGACAAGGTTTAAAAGGTGCTGCTCATACTCTTGCTGGTACGCCTGGCTACTTAAACACTGCCAATAGCAATAATTGGAACAACTTAACTATACAAGCTAATCACTTTTTAAACATGCCTGTGCGTTTAAAATTTGAAGACAGAAATCAAGCATCATTTACCTCACATTGGGCAGATAAACTTGGTGCTGCATTAATTACCCTTTTAAAAGATGCAGGCTATTACAGCGCAGTTGCTGCCCAAGCAGCCATTGGAACCGGTCTCACTTTTTACGATATGTTGGCGCGAACGCTTGATAAAATAGCTAAAGCGTCAGCCTCGTTTGCAACACAAACCTTAGGTTTACTAGGGCATATGTTAGTGTTTGCTGGCAAAGTAATTAGTAAAGCGGTGGAGCTTACATATAGCTTTATAAAATCGGTATTCGATTCAACCCTAGGTGCTTTATACCGAGCGGCGAGAGAGGGGCTAAGTGGCTTAGATTAATTCTAATCTAGCCCTCAATCTCGCTCTAACAAAATAGCACCACTTTGGTTTTCGCCTAAGTGGTCGTTTTTGTTATAAATAGGGCATTTACTCATAGATAAGCACCCACAGCCAATACATCCATCAACGCGATCGCGCAAACGCTGCATATATGCTATTCGCTCGTCCAGCTGTGCTTGCCATTGCTTTGAAAGGGCTGCCCAGTCTTTTTGCGTAGGTGTGCGCTGATCAGGTAATGTTGCCAGTGTTTGTTTAATTTCATCAAGGGTTATTCCCATTGCTTGTGCGGCTTTTATTACCGCTATACGGCGCAGTACATCTTTTTTATAGCGGCGTTGATTGCCGCCATTTCGCCAGCTACGTATTAGTCCTTTGGTTTCATAAAAATGCAGGGTTGATACTTTTACGCCGCTACGCTTTGCTACATAACCCACGGTTAGGTTGGCCTCAGTTAGTTTTTTTTGATCTATTGGCATTATTTTTAATTTCCGATTGACCTCAATATAACTTGAGGTTTTAAGCTTCTTTCAACATTAAAAAAGGAGCTAACTAAATGCAACAAAAACTTGAGCGTAGCACTGTTATTATTTATTCAAGCGCACGCAAAAATGGTAATACACAGGCGCACGTTAATGGATTTGCAGAGCAAAATGCTGTGCGTGTAATTTGCCTGGATGATTATAAAATTGCGCCATACTGCTATAACAAAAACTATAAAAATGATGATTTTTACACTGTGTTTGAATCGCTTTTAAAGTATGACCATTGGGTGTTTGCCTCGCCCGTTTATTGGTATAGCACCACGGTACAAATGAAATTATTTATCGATAGAATAACCGACTATATGGACGATGAAGTATTAAAACCTAAGCTTCGTAATTTACGCAGTAAGCATTTTTCAGTGCTTTCTAATGCGTCATCAAGTGAAGCCCCCGCCTGTTTTGTAGAGCAGTTTAAAAATACGTTTAGTTATTTAGGTATGCAGTTTATTAACCACAGCCATAAAAGTACCCAAAAGGTTGCTTAAATTGCAGCCTTTTTTGGTTGTCTCTGGTAGTTTAGTAATAATCTTAAAAAACACAGGATTGTTTTATGAAATATTTACTATTGTTAGTGCTGCTTTTTAGCCCTTTAATATATGCAACAGAGCAACCAATTAAGGGGTATGGTAATTATTACAATGTCCCCGAGCATGATGAAATTAATGACGCTACGGTATTTAAAATAGCATTTGATGTTGCTGATGGCGCTAAAGAAGGCGCGCAAAATAATTCAATAAATTCGCTAGCGCGTTTTATTAACATGCATGTGGCGCATGGCGTAAAGCCTGAAAACATACAACTTGCATTAGTTGTGCACGGTAGCGCAAGTGTTGATGTGTTAGCTAATAGCGAATATAAAAAACGCTTTAACGCTGACAATAAAAACCAAGCGTTAATTGATCAGCTACTAGCAAACAACACTAAAGTGTATGTTTGCGGGCAATCTGCTACTCACTTTAAAGTAACGCCAGCGCTTTTAATTGAGGGTGTAAAAATGTCGCTTTCGGCTATGACCGCTCACGGACAACTTCAACAACAAGGCTATACGCTCAATCCATTTTAATGACTCAAATAATAAAAAATATTCTCTGCTTTGGGGATTCAAATACATGGGGCTTAAACCCTGTAACGGGTAAACGTTTTGATGAAAATACCCGTTGGACATCACTTTTAAATAAAAACTTAGGGTGTGGTTTTAACGTAATAGAGGCAGGGCAACCTAATCGCACGTTAGTGCATAATCCCCCGTTTGACGGTGTGCTTAATGCTGTTAGCTATTTAAAACCTTATTTGGATAAGCATGATCTCGACTTTATTATTATAGCTCTTGGTACAAACGATCTTAAAAAACGTTTTAATTTAACACCTACTTTAATAGCAGATGGCTTGAATGATTTAATTAACTCAATACACATTTATTATCAGCAAGGTAGTACTTTAAAATCTCCTAAAATTATTATTGCTAGCCCACCTAAAATAAGAATTACCGAGCAGTATTCACGTATTTATGAAGAGGCTGATACTAAAGCAACAGAGCTCTCTAGTGCATTTAAAAGCGTTGCAGCTAATAATAAGTGCGCTTTTATTGATTTTAACTCGTTTATTAGCATAACAGATGGTGATGGGATTCATTTTGATGATGTCCAACATTTGGCAATAGGCTTTAAAATAGCGCAATTGGTTCAAAACTCACTCAATAATTGTTAAATCTATCTGTGTGAATTTAATGCGACTTATGCAATCATCTAATAAAGTAGTGATATAAATTAACAACTTCGAGATGCTATGAAAAAGTACCAACAAAAATCTATTATAGCCGTTCTAACCGGAGTGTTAGTTTTTATAACTGGCTGTATTATTTTACTCAATTTTGCAGCGCAGCAATTAACAGCACAAACAAAGTCAGATGCTGAGTATATTCTCACTCATGTAGAAGGTGCAATTGCAGAGCGGCGTCGAATACTTACCCCATTAAATAAGCTTGCGTTTAAACAGTGTGACAACACAACTCTTCTTGAGATGCGCCGCGCTTTATTTGACGCAAAATATGTAATTGATATAGGTTTTTTTAAAGATAATCAGCTAGTTTGTACTACGGGTGCAGGCTTATTAAGTAAACCAATTAACGACAAACAGCCTGACTTTATTCGAGATGATGAACAGGTGAGGGTCCGTTTTGAGCCAGAGCTTTATCTATTATTATTTAGTGAGCGCCCTATGGAGGTAATTATAGTCAGACAAGGGGACTATAATTTAATTATGCAGAGTACTCCCTTTACCAACATTGGCATTACTGTGCCAGATTGGGAAGTTGTTTATAAAACACCAAATACTTTGCATCATTTAGCAGGTAAAGAGGACCTCTACCTTCAAGTAAAAAACAATGTTTTCTTTCCTTACGAAACTAATTTAGTTTGCAGTTCTGCAAGTAGCCAATATTGTGTGGTAGTGCACTTACCTTGGAGTCTGTTTTTTTCTAATAACCACTTATTATTAATAATTTCGTTAATTTTAACCTGTTTAGCGGGAATATCGAGTGCGTTAATAGTTGATGCAAGAATTGCTGCACGTCGCTCTATTAATCAGCGTATTCGTAAAGGACTCAAAAAGGGATCATTTTATTGGACTTACCAGCCTATTATTTGTTTGCAAAGTGGCAAGCTGATTGGTTGCGAGGTACTTGCACGTTTTGAAGATAAGTACGGTGTTTTATTTCCAGATGAGTTTATTCCGGTTATTAGGAAAAACAATTTAACCTGGACTTTTACTGAGGCCATGATTGCCACTACAATCAAAGAGCTAACCTCTATAGAGGTATTGCCTGAAGGCTTCAAAGTGTCGCTTAATATATTTCCGTGTGATGTAGAGCTGGGTAACGTGTCGTTGCTGCCACAAATTACAGAGCTTACCAATTCACGCTTTATTATTTGTTTAGAGATAACTGAAGACGAATACCTTGATACAAGCATCGCGCATGCTCATTTTAGAACCTTGGTTGAATCGGGTTTTAGCTTATCATTAGATGACTTTGGTACGGGTTATTCGAATTTAAGAAATTTACAAAATTTGAGCTTTCATCAACTTAAAATTGATCGTACGTTTGTTCAAGATATAACAACTGAGGGCTTAAAAGCCTCTATGATCCCGAATATTATGGAACTTGTGCATAAGTTTAATTATACCTGTGTAGCAGAAGGAATTGAAACCACTGAGCAAGAAGCCATTTTAAAAACAGCGGGTGTGCATTACGGACAAGGCTGGAAGTATGGTAAACCCATGACTGCGTCTAAATTTAAAAATTATATAACTAATCAGCATTTTTAGATCTCAGCTGCCATACTAAACGTATCGGTATGAAATTTATAAATATTAGGTTTATTATGATCAAATTAACATTAAGTGCTTTTGCACTTTTACTACTTAGCGCATGTACAACACAGTACCCAAACCAGCAATTAACAGGTAAGCAGTTCCCAAGCATTAGTGGTGAAAGCTTAGAGCAAACTATGGTGACTATACCTAGTGATTTTAAAGCAGATAAAACACTACTGCTCATTGGGTACAAGCAAGACAGCCAGTTTGATATAGACCGTTGGTTAATTGGTTTAGATATGGCGGGCGTAACGCTCCCTACATACGAACTACCAACCATTGCCGGCATGGCACCACGTATGTTTAGCACATTTATAGACAGCGGTATGCGCAAAGGCATCCCTAAAGAATTATGGGGTGGGGTAATCACTATTTATAAAGATGGCGAGACAGTTCAAAAGTTTACAGGTAATCAAAGCCCAAATAACTCTCGTGTGGTACTTATAAATAGCAGCGGCGAAATTTTATATTTTTATGATCGAGGTTTTTCGGTTGATGCGTTAAATAAATTAAAAGCGAATATTGAGTAGCCTTTAAATTTATTTGTTGAGGTTAATTAAAGTGAAAGGGAGCGAATGCTCCCTTTATATTGTATTTTATTTAAAACGCGTAACTTACACTAAAGCGCGTTGTACGAGGCATAATGTAACGACCATTTGGTGCATCAGCATTACGTGGATCGCCTTCTGTAATGCCTTGCTCATCCGTTAAGTTATCTATTGCTACTTGAAGCTTGATGCCTTCCATTGGTTCTAATATTAAACCTAAATCAACTTTTTCGTAGCCATCGAGTGTTACAGTGTTTTCGTTATTGCCAAAGCGATCATCAACCGCTGAAAGTGTACCGTATAAAGTTGCATACATACCTTGTAGCTCAAAATCGTAACTTGGCGTTATACGTACTTGCCATTTTGGTTGGCGCTGCGACTGGTTACCATCGTTTGTTGGGCTCTCTGTAATTTCAGCATCTTGTAATGTCGTATTTAAATTAACAGAAAAACCAGAATCATGATTAAAGTTGTAATCAAGCTCTATACCGTATGCTTCGTTTGTTAAAATTTCTGCTGGTACGCCAGGTCGTCTTACAAATGTGTCGCCTTTAACTTCATTTACAAATACGGTTGCATAAAAGTCGGTTGATTCAGTAATTAACTTATAGCCAAGCTCGCCTTGAGTTATTTCTTTAATAAGCTTTTCGCCGCCTTCGTAAGCATCAAAGTTATCTCTAAAGTCATCAAAGTAAGGCATTTTATAACCACGGTTAACACGGGCAAACACACCCATATCATCATTAATTGAATAGTTTAACCCTGTAGTCCACGATGTTTTACTTTCATCATAGCTAACGGTTTTAGTAATAATACCGTCAAGGCCCTCATCTACACTGTATTCTACTTCGTGGTTTTCTTGACGTACGCCAACATCAAGTGTAAACGCATCAGCAAATTTGTATTCACCGGTGACATAAAACGCGTTAGTGCGCGCATCACCTGTTGAGCTTATGTCGTAGTTAAAATCACAACCATCGGTGTTTTGATTACATTCAATCCCAGCCAATGCTTCGCCACCTGATTCAAGTACATGGTATGCAGTGTTACCTAAGCTCCACCAATCTTTTGCTGAAGTACTTGCAGTGTAATATCCAAAGGTTGTTGATAGGTCGCCAAATTTTTTCGAAAAAGCTAAATCATTAGTAAATGAGCTGATTTCTTTAAGTACTACCCATCGACCAAGTTGTTGGACTGGGGTATCGCTTGCGTATTCAGTGTTTGTAACTGCTCCAAATGCAGTTTGGCCGTTATCAGCAACTGCTCCAACCGTTGTTGCTGAGCCACTAGGTACTAAACCGTAGGTATTTGCATCGCCTTTGGTAATGTTAAAGCGATCTGAAAAATGCCAACCACCTTTTAGCTCTAGCTTAATACTACCGCCCGAAACATGGCCGTCCCATCCTCGGCCATCACCTAGGTCAATATCAAGTGCTTGTGCATCGGGGCCTGTAAATATTGTTGCTTGACGATTTAGCGTACCAAGTTGCGTATATTCTGCGTCAATACCATCAACATTAAGGGGTGTTGGTAAGTACCATGCACCGTGATCGTCTGTTTGGCGGGTATAAAAGTTAAGCTCACCGTTGTCTAAATCTTTAGTAATGTTGATTGTAAATTGGCTACCCTTTTCAGAAGTAAAGCCCGCATCACGAATACCCGGTGAGCTTTTTACGTAACCGCCAACCATAAAGTATAAATCGTCAGTAATTTCACCACTCATCACAGCATCAACTCGCTGTAAGTCGTAATCAGAAGTTGTGTATTTAAATAAGCCTTCTGTTTCTTCGCCACCACGTTTTAATCTAAAATTGGTTGTTAATCCTGGTTGTCCGTTAGATAAAACAGGATTAGGTCCACCACGCAGGGCTTCTACTGTCTCAATGGTTTCATCAATACGAAACATTGATGAGTTCTCTAAAAATGACAATGTTGAAGCAGGATAAATAGGTGAGCCTTCAATACTGAGTGTTAAAAATGGGGCATCACCACCACCAGGAAAACCACGAACAAATACATTAGCGCCCGATTCACCACCTGAGCTTTCTACCCAAACACCAGGTATTGCTTTAAACAAGTCAGCGGTGCTTTTTGGAGACAGTTTAATAATTTGTTCACTATCGATATTAGTTACCGCATAGCTGGCATCAATTTTTCTAACTCCAACACCCGTAGGTGTTCCCGATACCACAATGCGCTCAACTTTCTGTTTTTCTTGTGTTTGCTCTGCTGCAAATGCGCATTGAGTGCTAAGCGCTAAAGTAATTGCACACGCTAATGTACTTTTTGCTTTATTGATTTTCATGTGTGTGATCCCGTTTTTAGTGTATTAAACAGTGTATTTCAGCAGCCTTTTTACTAAAAATCATTGTAAATAGGCTGTGTATATTGAAACCTTAGAGATAAATGCAAACGTTTGCAATATTTATTTGTAAATTATTTATGAATTTATATAGTTTATTTATTGAGCTTATTTATATGTTAAACACTTTTTAGGTCGTTGTTCGCGCCAGCAAAAAATAATAATGCTATATTGTCAGCGAGTTAGATAATTGTATTGATCAGTGGTAAGCGACTATTTAGGAAGATCATGAATAACAAAAAAATTAAATTAACTGATTTAGCGAAAATAGCAGGCGTGTCTACCTCTACAGTTTCGCGTGCGCTTAATGATAATCCGCTAATTAAGCAAGAAACCCGCGATAAACTTCAGCGCTTAGCTAAAGAGTATAATTTTAGTCTTAATACGGCTGCAAGTCGGTTGCGGACACAAAAAACCAATGTAGTTGCGGTTATAATTAACCTTGACGAACAAACAGAGCAGTCGATTAGCGATCCGTTTTTACTTAAAGTAGTGAGCGAAATTAATCTTGCACTTAATCAGCAAGGGTTAGAGCTTTTACTATCTAATTCAATCATGGCGCAAGACGATTGGGCTAATTATTTTATTAATAGCCGCCGTGCAGACGGTATTATTGTTGTAGGTCAAGGTAAAAACCAAACCAATATAGAAAATGCAGCTAACGCAGGTATTCCGCTGGTGGTATGGGGAGACCCTAAAACACCTAGCAACTACCCCATTGTAGGAAGTGACAATTACTTGGGAGGCTTGCAAGCAACAACGCATTTAATAGAGCACGGAGCTAAAAACATTGTATTTTTAGGCGACCCAGAACATGGTGAAATTAGTGAGCGTCATAGAGGGTACTCTGCCGCATTAGCATCCCATAAATTAGAGCAACATGTTGTATCTATTGATATTACAAGTAGCTCAGCATATCAATCAATTAACCAATTACTGCGTGAAAAAGGTCTTTATTTTGATGCTATAGTTGCATGTAGTGATATGGTTGCCTTAGGTGCCATGAAAGCCTTAAAAGAGCGTTATGTAAGCATTCCTAATGATGTCGCTCTAGTAGGTTTTGATAATATTGCTATGGCCGACATTAGCCACCCTTCATTATCAACTATCCGACAAAACACACAGTACGCAGCCACGCTATTAGTTCAAAAGTTGATGCAGCAACTAGCTGGTGAAAAAGTTGAATCACAAGTAATTGATATTGAACTGATTACCCGCCAATCAAGTAAAAGATAGTTTATAAATCATGTTGAGTTAATGTTAAATTTAAAATGCAAACGATTGCATTGAGGGCTATTCTAAACTAAACTCAAACCTCACTGATATAAACACACACTGTGTATGCACTCGTTATGGGCATACAATAAAGGTCGTTATAGCGTTTAAATAACGCTGTAAAGCGAGGGCAATTATGAGTAAAACAAAAGTCACACTGGCAATTGCAGCAAGTTACTTTATTTTCGCTATTTTGTTAAATAGCGTGGGCACCGTTATTTTGCAGGCAATAAATACCCTTGGGGTAAGTAAAACAGAAGCTTCAGTGCTTGAGGGGTTTAAAGATTTATCCATTGCGATAATGTCATTTGTAGTGGCTTCGTTTATTCCTCGCCTAGGCTATAAACTGGCCATGCTTGGGGCACTTACTGTTGTTGCCCTTGCTTGTGTAAGTACGGCTTTAATTAGTGACTTTTATGCGTTTAAAATTTTATTTGCCGCCATTGGTTGTGGCTTTGCTGTGGTTAAAGTGTCGGTTTACTCTATTATCGGCCAAGTGACAGATGATGCAAATAGCCACTCTTCATTGTTAAACACCATTGAGGGCATTTTCATGGTTGGTGTGTTAAGTGGCTATTGGATTTTTACTGCTTTTATAGATCCAAACGATTCAACCGCGTGGCTCAACGTTTATTACTTACTAGCAGCTCTGGCCCTAATCGTTATAGCGAGCGTAATTGCTGCGCCTATAAAGCCCGCCATTATAAGTAAAACTAAACGCTCTGGTTGGTTCGATTTTATCGCCATGCTTAAGCTAACATATCAACCGTTGGTACTCATATTTATAATTAGTGCTTTTTTATACGTATTAATTGAGCAGGGCGTCGGTACTTGGCTACCCACATTCAATAATGAAGTTTTAAAACTTCCTATAGCTATTAGTATTCAGCTGGCCAGTATTTTTGCTGCGGCACTTGCATTTGGGCGCTTAGTAGCAGGGCAAGTACTTAAACACATTCACTGGTTTGTTGTATTGAGCAGTTGTTTAATTGCGATGGCCGGCCTCATACTTATTACCCTACCGCTTACTGAGAATGTTACTGAAAATACAGTAATTAGCTTATTTGATGCACCACTTGCTGCATTTATTTTACCGTTAATTGGCTTTTTCATGGCGCCTATTTATCCGGTACTTAACTCAGTTATTCTCAGCGCTCTTGAAAAACATCGTCATGCCGCTATGACTGGCTTAATTGTAGTTTTTTCAGCACTTGGTGGAACAACAGGCTCAATAATAACTGGTTATGTATTTGAGCACTTTAGTGGCCAGCATGCGTTTTACCTTTCTTTGGTTCCCATTAGTTTGATTTTTATTAGCGTGATTTTTTTCAAAAAACGAACCGACGCTATCTCACAACACGCAACAACAGCTTAACAGTAAGGAAAGTTATGAGTTTTTTTGACAGCCAATTATTTAAAGATGTTCAAATGCAGCATGTATTTAGCGACTGTAAAACATTCGCAGATGCAATTGCGCGTGTTAATTGGCAAAGTGCATGTAAAAGCTATGAACAATTAGCGCCTTTAACTAATACGCAGCTTAGTGAGTTTGTAAACGCACACTTTATTACTTCCCCAGTGCTAGCAATGGGCACTGAGGCTGATACGTCATCGGTTAAACATTATATAGACTCGTTATGGAGTGGCCTTAGAAGAGAGGCGGATACCCCGAAGCAAGATTCATTACTAGCACTAAAGCACTGCTATATTGTGCCTGGCGGGCGCTTTCAAGAGATTTACTATTGGGATAGTTATTTTACAGCATTGGGCTTAATCGATGCAGATAAAGGTGATGTAGTTGAAGATATGCTACTTAACTTTGTAGATTTAATTAACGATTATGGTTGTATTCCAAATGGTAACCGTCGCTATTATTTATCACGCTCGCAGCCACCGGTTTTAGCACTCATGGTCGAGTTATTATGGGAACATACGCATAGCAAATCACTCAATACGCAATGGCTTGCTATGTGTGTTGCAGCACTTGAAAAAGAATATATATTTTGGATGCAAGACGCGCAGTTCCTTTCGAGTGATTTATTGGGCTCAAAGCGGGTAGTAAGAATGCCTTGTGGTGGTGTTTTAAATCGTTATTGGGACGATGTAAGTGAGCCAAGAGCAGAGTCATTGCGTGAAGATTTAGCGCTAGCGGAAGGGTTGGCGAAGGAGAAAAAATCTGATTTTTATCGTAATATTCGCGCTGCATGTGAGTCGGGTTGGGACTTTAGTTCTCGTTGGCTTGGTGAGTCTAATTTACTAAGCTCTATTCAAACAACTGATATTGTTCCTATAGATTTAAACTGCCTTATGTATAACTTAGAGAATCAATTAAGCAAATTCTTTCAATTGCTCGGCAATAGTGAACAAGCAGAGCATTACCAATTACTTGCCAGCAATCGCAAGGCACTTATTAATGCTTACCTTTGGAATGAACCAACCGGTTTTTTTGTTGATTATAACTGCCGTACAACGACTCAATCTCCAATACTTAGTGCAGCGGCAACTACTGCTTTATTTGTTAATTTAGCCAGTAATGAGCAAGCAATCAAGGTAGCTACAATATTAGCCAATGAATTTTTAAAAGAGGGTGGCATTGTTACAACTATTACTCAAACGCCTCAGCAGTGGGATAGTCCAAATGGTTGGGCTCCACTCCAATGGCTTGCGGTAAAAGGGCTTAATAACTACGGTATTACTCAATTGAGTACACATATAATGCAAAATTGGGTAAATATGGTTGAGCAAAATTTTGCAGTAAATAAGTGCTTACTCGAAAAATACAATGTGTGCACACCAGCGGTTTTAGCCGGTGGTGGTGAATATCAAGTACAGCAGGGTTTTGGTTGGACTAATGGCGTAACGACTCGATTTTATAAATTACTAAGCTACTAATCCGATCTGTTATTTATCTTACAAAAAATTGTTAAAACAAAAGTAATGCAGGTTATGTATTGATTTAATAGGTTTTTATCTGTTTTAGGATGAGAAACGATAACTTTATTTTAATACCAAAATCTCATTGTAAGTTGTATTTGATTTAGGTAATGTAGTGTAAATGTTTCAAGGACGAAATTTATGCCCCATAAAAACTCAGTATTCGTAAAAACTACATTTCAATCATCTTTTCATTCACACAACTACACAGCTATTTTAAGAACACTACAGGCCTTGTTTGGTGATATTAAAATGGACGATGTTATTCCTAAAGCTGAGCAGCGTGCAAATTATGATTTGTTTTTAATAGATGGTGCTAAAAGCAAATGGCAAGATCTCATTCCCGCAGACCTTATTTGTTTAGCTAAACACCATAGTGTTGTTATCTTTAATGTTGATAAAGAAGATGTGTGCGAGCAAAACTTATTGCTTAACCATTTTAATGGTGTTTTTTATAAATCTGATGCGCCAGAAGATATTTTTAAAGGGTTAGTTCGTGTTGATACTGGCGAGCTTTGGTTTACGCGTAAAGTGATTTCAAAAGCTTTTAACGATATTTTAGCCGTGGCATCATCATTTAATAACCTACATGACGACATTGAATTAAAGCAGGACGATTACGATCATTTAACAAAGCGAGAAAAGTCCGTTATTCATTTAATTGCACAAGGTGCGAGTAACAATACAATTGCTGATAAGCTCAATATTAGCGACCACACTGTAAAAACACATTTGTACAGTGCGTTTAAAAAAACTAACTCACGTAACAGGGTGGAGCTTGCGAATTGGGCTCAGCGCTACGTTTCTGTTTTATTACCAATGGCTAAATAAATAGCATATATAATCTCAATTTCTCCCATAAAAAAGGCTACTGTTAGTAGCCTTTTTTATTTGTTATGACGGCCTGTGTATTTAGCTCACTTTTTTAGCCCATAAGCCTTTATCAATGCCTTTTGTTATAAGGTCTGTCAGTGCTTTTTCTATTGCCTGAGTTACACAAATACTCATAGGTTCGTTGTCACTAAAGCCGGCTTCAGCTTCAGCTAGACGTTTGTAGCTTACGTATCTAAAAAAGCCTGCACGCATCTCTTGGCTTAATACTTTTTTGCTGGTGGCCACACTAAGCAACACTTGGCCTGTACGAACATCCACAGCGCGTAGATAAATTGAAATAGCATCTTCACGGTAAAGCTCAGATGCGCCTATACCAAAGTATTCCATACCTAACCCACCCGTTTTCACATTGGTGTCATAGCTTATAATACCGCCCTCTAAAATGATTTTAGCTGTGGTAAGTGGAGGTAACTCAGCCTGGTTAGGGTTATCAGTTTGGCCTGCACGAATGATTTTTCGCTCAGTTAAAATGTTTTGTAAACCTTCACGCTCAACAGGTGTAAACCAATCAGATTCATGCAGTGCTTGTACGAGTATTGAATTAGCACCTTGTGTAACGGCAGTCGAAAACGAACTAACGTTAGTTTGTGGTTTATATTGACCTGTTTGGTCTCTAAATGAGTAGACCGATACCGGAATGCTGCCAACAGGTTTTGGTAAGTTTTTTAAGTCTGCAAATAATTCAGTTGGCTCTAGGCTAATTGCTTTTTGCTGTGATGGTGGAATAAGCTTACCTAAACTTGTACAGCCGCTCAAACCCAGTAATGTTATTGTTATTAGTAGTTTATACATTATCCAAACCTCGGTACTTCAATGATCACAACAGAGTCATCTAATATGTTTGTTATTTTTACTGTAATAGAATCGGTTGTGCTGGTTATAACTTCAATTTGATAATCACCACTCATAAAAATTGAGTCCTGATTAAAAATACTATCTTCAATATCCTCACCAAAAGCCATATCTGTAATTTCTCTTACCATGCGGTTTAAGTAAGTGCGCTCTAAAGAGTCTTGAAATTGTTCAGCATAACCTTTTTCGATTACCGGAGCCTTGTGCTTATTTTGAGCCTGTGCTTTGCTCAGCAGCATATTTGCATTGAGTGGATTACCACCAAAGCTTGGATTTATTGGGGTGTAAATTATTTCAGTCGCGGAAGCTGAAAAGCTTAATATTGTTATTATTATAAGGGCTATTTTTTTCATTTTACCATCCATCTTTAGCCATATCTGGTGTTGATGCAGCCATGTTTGAGCGAGCCATTGCATCTATTACTGTATAAACAGCTTGCTCAACACGTTCATCGAGGGGTTCTAATCTGCGACCTAAATAAGTCGCGTAAACGAGTTGATTATTCATTATTAAAGAAAGTTGTGTACCCGCTTTTGGTATTACGGTTTCTTTTATTTCAATATTAAAACCAGCTGTTGAAGGAAGATCTCGCCAGTAGTTTGAAAATTCATAATAAAATTGATGACCAAAGCGGCTAATACTTCTATCAAGTAATAAGCCATCTATTTCTAGTTCATCCGCAGCATGAGTTGCCCCAGAAAAACATAGGAAAAGTGTGAGTAGGTAACGATTAAAGTTAATATTTTTTTTCATAATTTAAAAAGGGGAGAGGATCGCTCTCCCCACCTCAACAATTACATTTGAGTAATTGTTGCTGCGTTTCCATCACCAATTTGGGTAACAGATACAGTGCTGTCAAAGCCAATTACTGAGCCTTCAACAATATTGTCGTTACCAATTTGAGTAACACTAAACGATACGTTTTCACCACCAACTAAAAATGCTGATTGTTCAACGCCAGTAACCCAGTTACCTTCACCTGTTTGTGAAATATCAATGCTGTGGTTATTGCCTTCAACCATCATATCAATAAGGTTTAACGTGCCACTTTGTGCAATATCAATTTGGTTATTATTACTATCTAAAATGCCAGCAAGGGTAACAATTGCTTCATTTTGAGAGCCGTCTTGAGCAATATCGATGTCATTATCGTTAGATGTAAGCGTTACATCTGGGTATGAAGATTGAACAAGTACGGCATTTTCATCGCCAGCTTGTACTAAATCAACATCATTGCCAGAGCCGTTAAAGTTAGCTAAGTGAATCGAGTTTAAATCACCTATTTGGGCTGATGTAAATTCATTGTCTGAACCAATTACACCCATGTAGGCTTCGTTTAAATCACCGTTTTGCATTGAAGTTAGTTCGTTGTTGTCACCAATTAAATCGGCTGTCATTAAGTTTTCAGCGCCAACTTGTGTTGCTGAAACCTCATTATTAGAACCTTCAAATAAGTTTGATTCAATTGTGTTAAGTGAACCTTCTTGATCTAAATCTATTTGGTTGTCGTCCCCAATTACAGTTGCAAACGTTACCGCATTAGTTAAGCCATCTTGCTCAATTTCAATTTCATTTGCATCACCAGAAATTGCACTAAATGCTACAGCATTACGATCACCTACTTGTTCAACTTCAAGCTCGTTGTCATTGCCTTGTAAACTACTTACTTTAAAGGTACTCCAATAACCGTCTTGAACTAAATCAAGAGTATTTTCGTCGCCTGTAAGCATCGTAATTTCTGCTTCATGCCATTCACCGGTTTGCAGTGAGGTAATTTCGTTTGCGTTACCTTGCATGTCCATGTTGTAGAACCAGTGACCACCAGTGCCTTGTTCAACATCAATGATATTATCATCACCAGTTACAATATTAATCGCTTCATTATTTACAAAAAAGCCTTGGCCAAATTGTGAAACAAATAACATATTATTATTACCAGTCACTTCAGAGATAAAACCATTAGCAACGCCATCTTGGCTGTATACTTGCAGGTTGTTGTCACCTGTGGTGATTACTTCAGCATAATTACCAAATTGGCTCTGCACAACTTCAGTTTCGTTATTATTACCGGTTGTTGTTACAAGCATGGTGTTGCTATCACCATCTTGTGTAAGTAGTGCAGTATTTTCATTAAAAGTTTGGATAAGAGTCATTGAGTTTTCAACACTTGCTACAGAAACGTTGGTAGCAAGTTCTGAGCTTGATGCTGATTTGTTGTTAGTATCT
This sequence comes from Pseudoalteromonas sp. SG45-2, assembly GCF_014164115.1. Lineage (NCBI taxonomy): Bacteria > Pseudomonadati > Pseudomonadota > Gammaproteobacteria > Alteromonadales > Pseudoalteromonadaceae > Pseudoalteromonas > Pseudoalteromonas sp. SG45-2. Next base: position 42,588 of record NZ_JACJEO010000015.1, on the reverse strand, counting down.
GCATAAGAAGCAAAGCTAGTACCCATTGCAATTGCAACTGCGCAGCTTAAAAGTGATTTGTTCAACTTCATTATTTTCTCCTTGAAATATTAAAACCAAACACCTTAAATTTTATAGGTTTTATAAGGTATTTGCTGTGTCAGCATGCCGTGCCGATATAATGTTTTGTGATCCGCTTGAAAAGCTCTTAAAGTAAAATTTTTCGATGTAGTTAATAATTATCACTAAACGCTTTGTCATTATTTTAACTTACGTTTAATAACTGTTAATTATTAAGTACCCAATTACTGTATTCCTCAAATGTATTTTCTGAAATCATCATTTTTTACCAATTTTTTAATTTTTATTTTTCAGTGGGTTATGGTGAGGTTGTTGAGGTTTTTTATTAATTCAATCTAAAAGCAGTAAAAATCTCCGACCCTTTATTAGGTAAATGGTTTTGCGTGAATTTCATTAAAAGGTCTGTCTTTAGTGTTTTTTTTATACTTTAACTGGTCAAAATTGTTGGTTTTAACAACGTTTTTATTTTTTAACTTGTTAAATGATTAGTTTGGTTGTTTCCTTAGGGTATGCCATGTGATCCCTTGTACTCGAAATAGTGAAAGAACGTGCTTAGAGCATCTAAGCTAACCCAAAAAAAACTATGGATAGAACAATGAAAACAAAATTATCTATTATTACTCTTGCCTTACTTCCGTGCTTAGCAGCTGCAAAAGTTCCTGATGTGGGTGTAAAGCAATCTGTAACTGCTAGCAGTGATTCTATAATTGTTAAATATAAAAGTAATGCAACGAAAGAAATGCGTAAGCAGGCTCGTTCATTAGTTAAAGCTAAAATTACTGATCTAAATAAAGATGAACTTGATGACAGCTATACGTCTTTACTTTCAGGTCGCTTAGCTAAGTTTAAAGTGTCGGGAATGAGCACTAAAGACGCAATTGCGCTTTTAAAGTCTCATCAAGCTATTGAATATGTAGAGCCTGATTACCAAGTAAGCATTGCACGTACGCCAGATGATCCTCGTTTTGATGAGCTTTGGGGCTTAAATAATGATGGCCAAACGGGTGGTACAGCAGACGCTGATATTGATGCAGTAGAAGCATGGGATATTTCGACAGGTAGCCGCGATGTAGTGGTAGGTGTAATCGATACGGGTATTGATTACAGCCACAGTGATTTAGCTAGCAATATGTGGGTAAATAGCAGCGAAATACCAGGAGATGGTATTGATAATGATGGTAACGGTTTTATAGATGACGTGCATGGTATAAATGCCATTACTGACAGTGGCGACCCTATGGATGACGAAGGCCATGGTACACACGTTTCAGGTACTATTGGCGCAAGTGGTGGCAATGGTATTGGTGTTGTAGGTGTTAACCATGAAGTATCACTTGTTGGTTGTAAGTTTTTAGATGCTGCGGGTAATGGCTCAACATCAGACGCTATTAAGTGTATTGATTACATGGTTAGCCTTAAAAACTCAGGCGTTAACTTACGCGTATTAAATAATAGCTGGGGTGGTGGCGGTTACAGCCAAGCACTAGCAGATGCAATTGCATCAAGCGAAGCGGCGGATTTACTCTTTGTAGCCGCAGCTGGTAACGATACTATTGATAACGATGTTAACCCGCATTACCCATCTAACTACGAAAACGCAAGTGTATTATCGGTTGCAAGTACGGATCAAACCGATGGTATTTCATGGTTTTCACATTATGGTTTAACAAGCGTTGATATGGGCGCGCCGGGTAATGCTATTTTATCAACTACACCAGGTGAGAGCTATGCATCTTACTCAGGCACATCTATGGCAACGCCACATGTAGCAGGTGCTGCAGCGTTAGTATTGTCAATTAATCCTGAGCTTAGCACTCAAGAGCTGAAAGATTTACTAATGAACTCTGGCGATGCAAATGCTGCGCTACAAGGTGTAACGGTTGCAGGTACTCGTCTTAATGTTAACCAAGCGCTTATTGATGCAGACCCTACACCGGGCTTTAAAATATCAGCTGATCCACTTACGCAACAAATTGAAGCAGGCCAAGCTACAAACTACACATTTACAATTGGTTCAATTGCCGAATGGGATGAAGAAGTAACGCTTGAGTTATCAACAACATTAGGCGGCGCTTATTTATCATCGCTTACAGCGCGCCCAGGCGATGAAGTAATGCTAAATGTTGAAACCGATACTAACACTCAGTGGGGCGAATACGAGCTTACTGTAACAGCTACAGCTGGTGATATTGTTAAAGAGCAGTCAGTTAAATTAATGGTTCAACCTGTTGGCTTAAACGACTTTACTTACAGCAGTAACACAAGTGTTGATATTCCTGATAACTCGCCAGTAGGTGCAGTGTCAGTAATTAATGTTCCTGATGACTTAACAGTATTTGGTACTACTGCTGATGTAGATATTTCGCATACTTACTCAGGCGACTTAGTGGTTAAGTTAGTATCTGCTCAAGGCACACAAGTAACGCTACAAAGCAATGTGGGTGGTTCAAACGACGACATAGTTAGAAGCTTTACTTCTGAATCATTTAACGGCGAAGTTGCTACAGGCGATTGGACACTACAAGTAGAAGATACTGCTGCAGCCGATACCGGCACAATTAATGGCTGGTCATTAACGCTAAGCGCTATTGGCGAAGTTAGCCCACAACCACCACGTGCTAGTTTTGACGTTGAGACACAAGGCTTAACAGTTAACTTTATTGATTCAAGCACTGATTCAAATAACGATATTACACAGTGGAGCTGGAGCTTTGGCGATGGTGCAACATCATCTGATCAAAACCCTATGCATGTGTATGCAGCATCAGGTAATTACGATGTAGAACTAACGGTAACAGACAGTGAAGGCAATACAAGTACATCAACTCAAACGGTTGTTGTAAGTGATGTAGAGCTAGAAATCACCTTAAAACGTGCTAATAAGTCTCGCCTTGATACTATGCGTGTAGAGCTTAGTTGGGAAAGTGTTGGCGCTGAATCACTAAGTGTTTACCGTAATGGTGAGCTTGTAGATACTACTGCTGACCGAGGTCGTTACCGCGACTACGTACGTGGTGCTACATTACCATCGTACGATTACCAATTATGTGTAACTGAAAATGTATGTTCTAACATCATTACGGTTTCATTTAACTAACTACTCCTAAAGTGACTTTAAGCCCAGCATTACTGGGCTTTTTTATGTTTTAAAAAATATAAACTATGCTTTTTTATATGGATGGGTTTTAAGCCAGTGCTCGGCTATTTGCTCACGTGTGGCAAACCAAACCTGATCATGCGAGCGAGCATATTCTAAAAACCGTGCTAATGCTTTTATTCTTCCTGGTCTGCCAATTAGGCGGCAATGCAAACCTATCGACATCATCTTTGGGGCGTTTTCACCTTGTGGGTCGCCTTCCTCGTATAGTGTATCGAATGCATCTTTTAAGTAATTATAAAACTGATCCCCGGCATTAAAACCCTGCACGGCAGCAAAGCGCATGTCGTTTACATCAAGCGTGTAGGGCACTATTAACTGTGGTTTACCTTCTTTAATACTGTAAAAAGGTAGGTCGTCGCTGTAATCGTCGGCATCATATAAAAACGAGCCATTTTCTACCACAAGGGCTGCTGTGTTAGGGCTTGTGCGCCCTGTGTACCAGCCTTTGGGCTTTTTACCGGTAAGCGTTTGAATGATCTCAATGGCTTGTTGCATATGCTCGCGTTCGGTTTGCTTATCTATATTTTGATAATTAATCCAGCGCAGGCCATGGCTTGCAATCTCGTGGCCCGCTTTAACAAAGGCTTTAGCTACATCGGGGTGGCGCTCAAGGGCCATCGCCACTGCAAAAATGGTGACCGGTATATCGTATTTTTTAAATAAACGCAGTAGCCTCCACACGCCAGCGCGTGAGCCATATTCGTAAATAGACTCCATGCTTATATGGCGGTCTTCAACATGCGGGGCACTGACTATTTCTGATAAAAAAGTTTCGGCCGCTGCATCACCATGTAATACACAATTTTCGCCGCCTTCTTCGTAATTTAATACCACTTGCACGGCAATACGTGCTTTATTGGGCCAATTTGCATGGGGTACATCTGGACCATAACCAATTAAATTGCGCGGGTAGTTTTTAAATTGCTCGCTCATGTTATTGCTCCTTTTTAAGTGCGCTGAGCCAAGAGCCTAGCGTTTCGCGCTCTGTGTCTGTCATTTGGGTCATATTGGCCAGTGGCATATCTTTTGTTATAACCGCGCGGGTATGAATAAGCGTGCTGGATTTTTTTACATCACTAATAGAGTCGAGCTTAAAGCCTAGCGGCGCGGTTTGAAAAAGCTCAGAGGTGGGTGTTTCGCTGTGACACTGTGTACAGTGCTTGCTAATTATATCCCACGCTTGTGCGTCGGTAATACTTGTTTGTAAAGGCGCGCTTTCGCCTGCATTTGTTGGTGTACTGGGCCAAGGGGCTATGGCGAGCATAAGAGCAAAAAAAGCTGCAATACCGCTTACAAGTACTGAGGGTTTATTAATACCTTGATGTTTTAAGTTAAAATAATGGCGTATCCACATACCAATACCAAACAGCGCAATTAAAATAAGCCAGCCAAAGTTGTGGCTGTAGGTATAAGGAAAGTGATTGCTAAGCATAATAAATACCACGGGTAACGTGGCGTAGTTATTATGAATAGAACACAGCTTTGCCTTTAAACCTGGCGCTGAATCAGGGATTCTACCGGCTTCTACTTCACTTACCATATAGCGTTGCCCTGGCATAATAATGTGATACACATTGCCAACCATACAAGTACCAATAAGTGCACCTACATGAATATACACAGCGCGGTCGCTAAATAATTGATCAACCCCAAAAGTCCACAGAGCTAATAAACCAATAACTACAGCAATAAACACTTTGCCGTTTTCGACCAGTGAGGTTTTACACAATAAACGATAAACACCATAACCTAAGCCAATAAAACCAAGGGATGCGCCAATAGCTGCAAATTTACTTAGCTCACTTTTACTGTTATCAATTAAATACACATCGGCGCCAACATAATAAAGTAAGCTAAATAGTAATATACCGGTGATCCACGTTGTGTAGGCTTCCCACTTAAACCAGTGCAAAGTATGCGGCATTTGTTCAGGGCCATTTTGATACTTAGCCACTTCGTAAAAGCCACCACCATGCACGGCCCATAAATCGCCTTTTATGCCTTTATCTATTTTCCACTGCGGTGGTGTTTGTAGGTTGTTATCAAGCCATGCAAAATAAAATGAAGCGCCAATCCATGCTATACCAGCAATAACATGAAAATAACGCAGTACTAAATGAGCAAGCTCAAATAAATAGTTTTCCATAACGGTTAAGCCTCTTCTAATACCGGTGAGCGGGTGTCTGAAAATTGATTGTTATCATCGCGCTTATACACACTTTTACCCATAATGTAGGTTTGCTCAACGCAGCGGTCGTCGCCTAACATCATCATTGCAAATAATTTTTCATGCAGGGTTTTGGCATGCTGTATTCTAAATTTTAAAAATGGGGTTGCTGAACAATCCATTACAATAAAATCGGCTTCACAACCGGCTTCAAAATTACCAATTGTCCCTTCTAAATCGAGCGTTCTAGCACCGCCGAGTGTTGCTAAATACAACCCTTTAAATGCTGAAAACTTTTGACCTTGTAATTGCTGAATTTTGTACGCTTCGTTACCTGTTTGTAGCATAGAAAAGCTTGTTCCCGCGCCTACATCGGTACCCATGCCTACGTTTATGCCGTGCTCTTCACAGGCTTTTAAATTTAAAAGTCCTGATCCTAAAAATAGGTTTGAGGTAGGGCAGTGCGATATTGCCGCATTGTTATCTGCAAGGCAGCATAGCTCGCGCTCAGATAAATGAATACTATGGGCAAATACTGAGCGTTTACGTACCATTTTTGCTTGCTCGTACACGCCTAAGTAATCTTCGGCTTCTGGAAATAGTCCTTTTACCCATTCGCACTCGTCTTTGTTTTCAGATAAGTGTGTATGCAGGTAGGTGTCTGGGTATTCTTCAAGCAACTGAGTACATTTTTGAAGTTGCTCAGGGGTTGATGTGGGGGCAAAACGCGGTGTAACTGCGTAGCTTAACCTATCAATATTGTGCCATTTTTCGATGAGTTCTTTAGATTCGTCATAACTTGTTTGCGCGCAATCAGATAAGTCGTCAGGGCAGTTACGGTCCATCATTACTTTACCGGCAATCATGCGTAAATTGCGTTTTTGTGATTCTTTAAAAAACGCATCAACCGATTGCGGATGCACAGTGCCAAATACAAGGGCAGTGGTTGTGCCATTGCGCAGCAGCTCGTCTAAAAAGCGGTTAGATATCTCTTTTGAATAATGCTCACAGGTAAACTTTTTTTCGGTTGGGAAGGCGTATTCGGTGAGCCAACTTAAAAGCTGCTCGCCATACGCGCCTACCATTTCGGTTTGCGGCAAATGTATGTGTGTGTCAATCATACCAGGCATAACGAGTTTGCCATCGTGGCGGATAACACGCGCTGATTTATCAATTGTAGGCAGTATGTCTTGCTCATAGCCAAGCTTAACTACTTTGCTGTGCTTGATAACTAATGCGCCTTTTTCAAAAAAACGATGGGCGTTTTCGCCAGCAATGGCAGGGTCGTCAACAAAGTCGAGTATATCGGCACAAACTACTGTTAAGTCATTATTGTTTTGTGTGCTCATAGTTAGCTACCTCTGTATGTAGAGTAGCCAAACGGGCTAAGCAACAATGGGATATGATGATGTTTAGTATCTTGTAATCTAAACGTTATTTGCGCCTCTGGGTAAAACGCAGGGGTAGGTTGGTTTTGGTAATAACTATCTAAATCAAATACTAGCTTATAAGTTGCAAATTCTAATTCTGTATTTAGCCAGTCGGTAATACGCCCATCGGAATCTGTTTTGCCTTGGGTTAGTTGTACCCATTCGTTATTTGTAAGTTTAAATAGCTTAACAGCAACATTTGCTGCTGGTTTTCCGGTGCTTGTATCAAGTATATGGGTAGTTATAGGGCTTTTGCTCATAGCAGTGACTCCAATCTTATTTTTGTTATTTTGGCTTGTTCGCCCGCGGCTATATTTAGCTCTGTACTGCGGGTGTTGTGTATGCGCTGCTCTATGAGTTCGAGCATTTGTTCGGCCGTTTTACCGGTGGCGCACACAATAAAAATAAAGCCAAACTTGTTCAGGTACTCTTTATTGAGGGCAATCATTTTGGTAAGTACGGCTTCGTTTGCTTTGCTCATACCCGATTGCTCATGCCCCGCTTTTTGTGCGGTAGCAGCGTATTTTTTGCTAAGGGTTGATAAGTCGCCTATTTGCGGGTGGCCTTCAAAGGCAGCTAAATAGTCGCTTTCGCCAAGGCTATCCCATATGCTTTGTGCGCATTCAAACAACTGTTGAGCACTTTTAAATGGCATTGCTTTTATCATGCCCGCTACCCAGTTAGGGGCCGCGCAGCAATGCTCAAGTGCTTGTTTTACTTGTGCATCATTTAGCGTATTTATTTGTAAACTACTCATGCGTTTACTTCCTCTTGCGTGGTGCTAATTAAGGCATTTTTTAGTGTGCGCCATTGCAAGCCTTGGCGTTTTGGCTCTTGGGTTTGCATAGCCTGATAAAGGCCAATTAGCTGTCCACTAATCGAAATAGCCACTTCCATTGGTAATTTGCCCGAAATGTTATTAAGCCCAACGGGGCAGGTCATTTGCTGTATTTGATCGGCTGTAAAATCGCGATGTGCTAGGCGCTGCTTAAAGCGTTTGGCTTTAGTGTCAGAGCCAATTACACCAAGCCAATTGGCATCGGCGCGTTTAATAATGGCTTGGGTGAGTGCAAAGTCGAGCTGGTGGTTATGGGTCAATATTAAGTAGTTGTTAGCTTTAGGCGCACGTTTTACTTGCTCTGTTGGTTCTTCATCAACCACTTTTACTACGTTATTTGGAATAGCCTGTGGGAATACATCGGCGCGGCTATCTATCCAGCGTATGCGCATAGGTAGTTGTGCCAATATACCAATAAGCGCCTGTGCTACGTGGCCTGCGCCATAAATGTCTAAGGTAAAGCGCTCGCATTGCATGCATTCAAGCATAACGGTGGCAGCCCCGCCGCAGCACTGGCCTAAATTTGCACCTAGGTTAAATTGCTCAATTACTTGGGCGGCTTCGCCTTTGGAAAGTAGTTCGCGGGCTTTTTCTATTACTACATACTCAAGATGGCCACCGCCAAGGGTGTCGTAAATATGCTCGCCGCTTATTACCATTTTAGAGCCTGTGCCGCGTGGGGTTGAGCCATTGGTGCCAAGTACCGTGGCAATTACATAGTTAGTGCCGCTTTGTTCGTGCTCGTTTATAGCCTGCGCCCAATTTTGCGTATGAAAACCCTGAAACGACTCATTTAAATTAGTCATGTTGATGCTCCTTAAACCAGCTAGCGGTTTGCTCAATTGCACTCAATACTCGCTCTGGGGTTGCGGGTGTATCCAGTGGGGCGGTGTATTTATAATCAGCCACACTACTTATTGCATTACGAATAGCGCTCCATACACTAAAGGCCAGCATAAATGGCGGCTCGCCTACGGCTTTTGATCTAAACACGGTGGTTTCTGGATTTGCTGAGTTATAAAGATTGACGTTAAACTCGGCAGGGGTATCGCCAATGGCTGGTATTTTGTAGTTGGCTGGGCCAAAGCTTGCAAGCTGGCCTTTATCATTCCATTGTAAGTCTTCGGTTGTTAGCCAGCCCATACCTTGTACAAAGGCGCCTTCAATTTGCCCTATATCAAGTGCTGGGTTAATTGAGCTGCCTACATCATGCAGTATATCAACGCGAGTTACCGTGTTTTCGCCCGTAAGCGTATCTACTTCTACTTCACTCAGTGCAACGCCGTGTGCGTAGTAAAAAAATGGCCGGCCTTCACCTTTGGCTCTATCGTAATGAATTTTTGGTGTGGCGTAGTAACCGGTAGATGAAAGCGATATACGATTCATGTAAGCAAGATTCGCAAGTTCGCTAAAGCTAATTTCCCCTTTACTAAAAGTAATGAGGTTATCTTTAAATGTAATACTTTGGCTGTCTACTTCAAAGTGCTCGGTAATAAAGTTTATTAAGCGCTCTTTTATTGTGTTTACTGCATTTAGCGCCGCCATGCCGTTTAAGTCGGTACCGCTTGAGGCCGCTGTTGGTGAAGTGTTTGGTACTTTGTCGGTACGCGTAGCACTAATACTTACCGCGTTAAAATCGACCCCAAAGCCATGGGCCACAATTTGCGCAATTTTGGTGTTCAGCCCTTGGCCCATTTCGGTGCCGCCGTGGTTTAAATGTATAGAGCCATCGCTATATACATGCACTAATGCACCGGCTTGGTTTAAGTGTTGTACAGTAAACGATATACCGTATTTAACCGGCGTCATTGCAAGGCCTTTTTTTATAATAGGTGACGATACGTTAAATGCTTTAATAGCCTCTTTACGTGCCCAGTAGTCACCCGACTCCTCAAGCTGAGCAATCATATCTATTAAAATATGTTGCTCTACGGTTTGATGGTACGGCGTGGTATCGCGGCCTTTTTTGTATAAATTAAGTTTTCGGATCTCAAGCGGATCTTTACCTAATTTGGCGGCTATATCGTCCATTATTAGCTCGCCCATAATCATGCCTTGCGGGCCACCAAATCCTCTAAATGCGGTATGGCTTACGGTATTTACTTTACAGCGATTACCCTTAATTGTGGCGGCTGGGTAGTAGTAGGCGTTATCGACATGAAACATGGCGCGGTCTACAATTGCATCTGATAAATCAGGCGAGTAGCCACAAAATCCGTTTACGGTAATGTCGGCACCTTCTATTAAACCATTTTCGTCAAAACCAACATGATAGTGATTATAAAACGGGTGGCGCTTACCGGTTAATTTAAAATCGTCGCTACGGGCTAGGCGCATTTTTACTGCGCAGCCAAGGTGGTAAACCGCAAGAGCTGCAAGGCATGCCCATGGTGCGCCTTGGGTTTCTTTGCCGCCAAAAGCACCGCCCATACGGCGGGTTTCTACGTTTACAAAGCTAAATGGCTTTTTTAAAATTTTAGCAACTAAGTGCTGCACCTCAGTAGGGTGTTGCGTAGAACACTGAACATGAATGCCCCCGTCGTTATCAGGTTGCGCCAGCGCTATTTGGCCTTCTAAATAAAAGTGTTCTTGCCCGCCTATGCTTATTTCGCCTTTAAGCTGGTGGGTTGCGTTATTAATGGCGTTTTCGCTGTTACCACGGTTAAGTGAATGGGGCGGCCTTACCCAATGCTCTTTGCTAATGGCTTTTTTAATATCAAGTATTGGAGTAGTTTGCTCGCACTCTATAACCACTAAACGTGCCGCGCGGCGCGCTATTTCATAGGTGTCGGCAACGACAATTAATACAGGTTGCCCGTGGTATTGAATTTCATGGCTGGTCAGCAGTACATCACCAGGAAATACCGGGCCAATATCTAATTTACCCGGAACATCTTCGGCCGATAAAATACGTTTAACGCCTTCAACTGCCAGTGCGAGACTGGTATCTATTGATTTAATAAAGCCGCTTGTAACAGGGGCGAGCACTGGGTAGGCATGCAGGCAACCGTAAGGCTCAGGGTTATCGTCGGCAAAATTTGCACTGCCACAAACTTGTTTAATAGCGCTTTCGTGATATTTAGATTCTCCAACGCTACCGCCTTGCGCTTTTAGTTTATCCATTTCAAAGTGACGCATGTGAGATCCTCGTAATGGCAATGTTGTTATTGTTGCGTGCTTGCGGCTCACAAAACTCAATACCAATGCGTTGTAATAAGTTTTTGCTTACCGTGGTGCGATAATGCGCACTGCTTCTTACATCGCTCATGGGCGTATAGTCATCGTTAATAGCCGTTGCTGCGTCTATAAAACTACTTACTTGTAATGATTGAGATATCAGCTTTTGCTCAATATGATGCGCGCGCTTAGGAATAGCTGCCATACCGCCCATAGCGCAGCGGGCTTGAGTAATCATGTTTTGTGAATGCTCTATAGCAAGCACCAAACACACGGTAGATATATCGTCTTCAAAGCGTTTTGATATTTTATGACACGCCAGCTTTAGTGACTCTGGGCGCTTTGGAATGGTGAACTTACTAATTACTTCATCGCTTTTAAGAACCGTTTTTTTGTAATCAATGAAGTAGTCGGCAACTTTAATAGTGCGCGTACCAGCGCTGCTTAATAAATCCATTGATGCATTAAGAGCGATTAAAAGGGGAGCGGGATCGCCAATTGGTGAGGCATTCCCTATGCTGCCACCCAGTGTGCCGCTGTTTCTTACTTGGCTTGATCCTAAGCGTTCAAATAGCTCTTTTGACTCAGGGTAATGGTTATAAAATGCCTCAACAAATTGGCTATAAGGTAGTGCTGCACCAATGTGTAACTCACCGTTATTATCTGCCAAGGTACAAAGTTCCTTTACTTGGCTAAGGGAGATAATTACATCCGGTAAAAGCATGTTTTGGCTAAGCTCAATGGCAAAGTCGGTGCCACCAGCAACTAAATGTGCATAAGGATAAAGCGCTTTTAGCTCAACAAGTTGTTGGGCAGTTTGTGGTAAATAGAATTTGCGAGGGCCATTTTTTAAAAATGGAACATCGTCATCATATTGCGTATTAAGTGACGCTTTAAATTTTGCGGCCATTGTTGAGTACGGTTCAGCTTTACGTTCATAGCTATAGGCTTTTTCGGCTGCAAGTAATATAGGGCTATAACCTGTACAACGGCATAAGTTACCGCCAAGTGCATGAATAACCGCTTTTTTACCAGGGTACGTTGGCTCATTAATATAAAGAGCCAACAAACTCATTATTATACCGGGCGTGCAAAAACCACATTGCGAACCATGGCACTCTACCAGTGCACGTTGTACGGGATGTAAATCGGTTAAGTTTGGGTATAAGCCAGTAGTCACAGCCTCTACCGTTACTATATGTTTTGCATGCGCATTACCTAATAACAATAAACAGCTGTTCATTGTTTTGTATTGCCAACTAGTTTGCCCGTTTGCATTTATACGCTCTTCACCCACTAATATTGTGCACGCACCACAGTCGCCAGTTGCACACCCTTCTTTGGTGCCCACTTTCCCTTTTTTGGTGCGTAGCCAGTCCAAAATGGTGAGACTTGGCGAACATTCTTGTACTTCAATTGGCGTGTTATTTAATAAAAATTGAATCACACAGACCCCCTTAATTTTTATAAAGCCCTGATACATAAAGGCTTGGCGTATGTTTTTTCTTGTTGTTTGCGCACGGGTAAGAAAAATACTTTTTCATCTTGGTAAGTATATTGCAGTTACCATGCCATTGTTGACCGGTTGGTCAGTTGATGTTTTGAGTATGCTAAATTGCTCATTAAGTACAAATAGGCCTAATAATGAATAATAAATACCGCCTTACTATGCAGGGAATGACAAAGCAGTATCCCGGATGTATAGCCAATAATGACGTAACCTTAAAAATTAAGCATGGTGAAGTGCATGCCTTATTAGGTGAAAACGGTGCAGGTAAAAGCACATTAATGAAAATGCTTTATGGTGTGGTTAAACCTGACCAAGGGGACATGTTTTTCAACGGCCGTATAATGAATATAAAAGAGCCTGCTGATGCGCGTGATTTAGGCATCGGAATGGTGTTTCAGCATTTTTCGTTATTTGAAACACTTACGGTTGCCCAAAATATTGAACTAGCGTTAGGTGATTTAGCAGGGCATAGCAGCACGCTTGCGGGTCGAATTACAAAAACATCAACACGTTATGGTATGCCATTAGACCCCCATAGACTGGTATCAACACTTTCAACTGGAGAGCGCCAACGAGTAGAAATTGTTAGATGCTTATTATTAGATATTCAGTTACTTATTTTAGACGAACCCACTTCAGTACTTACTCCACAAGAAGTCGATGCATTATTTAAAACCCTAAAGTCACTTAAAAAAGAAGGCTGCTCTGTGCTGTTTATTAGCCATAAACTGCACGAAGTGATTGAGCTATGTGACAGTGCGACCATTTTGAGAGGCGGGAAAGTAAGCGGGCATTGTATTCCTAAAAACGAAACTAGTGAGTCAATTGCTAGGCTGATGGTAGGCGACAACACGCCAATTAGTAACCAAACTCGCAGAGCTTTGGGTACTGCGGATTTTTTAACCGTTAATAATCTAACCACCGCCGCACAAGCATTATTTGAAACACCCCTTAAAAACATTAACTTTGCAGTACAGCAAGGCGAAATAGTGGGGATTGCGGGTGTTGCTGGCAACGGACAAGAAGAGTTATTAAAAGTGCTTTCGGGGGAGCAAATTCAAGCTAGTAGTAGCGCCATTAAATTTAAAAATACCGTAGTTGATGCACTGTGCCCGCTAAAAAGGCGCCGCCTTGGGCTTGCATGTGTGCCAGAGGATAGGCTTGGGCGAGGAGCCGTGCCCACTATGGATTTGGCACAAAATGCATTACTTACTAGTTTTGATAGTGGACTAGTTAAAAATGGCTTTTTAGTAAAACAAAAAATTACTGAGCTTGCTAATAAAATCATTACAAAATACAAGGTTAAAACGCCAAGTTTTCGCACTCATGCAGCTAGCCTTTCAGGTGGTAATTTACAAAAATTTATTATTGGTCGCGAGGTAGAGCAAAGCCCAAAACTACTCGTTATGTCGCATCCTACTTGGGGAGTAGATATAGGCGCACAAGTGGCGATACATGAAGCTATTTTAAAGCTTCGTGACGAAGGGTGTGCGGTACTCGTTATTTCAGAAGATTTAGACGAACTTTATAAGATTTGCGACCGCATTGGCGCAATTTGCGATGGAAAACTGTCTCCTATTTTAAACACCGATACCGTACCGCTTGTGCAGTTAGGACAGTGGATGGCTGGCGATTTTAGTGATGTTTTTAATAACCAGCCTAAAGTACACACACCACAAGGGGAACTTGCATGATTAAGTTAGAACCACGTGTTGAGCGCTCACCGGCTTGGAGTTATCTCTCTCCTGTTTTAGCTATTTTACTCACATTAATAACCGGTTACGTGGTGTTTGCCTTATTAGGGCATGATCCTTTAAATGCCCTGTATACATTGCTTATAGCACCTGTTGCCGATTGGTATGGTGTAACTGAGCTACTTGTAATGACCATTCCTATTTTGCTATGCGCCTATGGTTTAGCGCTTTGTTATAGAGCATCGGTTTGGAATATAGGCGCAGAAGGGCAACTGCTTATTGGTGGTGTATGTGCAAGTGCTGTAGCCGTTAACTTTGTTGACTCATCAAGTGCTTTTGCAATGCCACTAACATTACTTGCGGGTATTGCTGGTGGCATGTTGTGGGCGGGGCTTGCTGCTTTTATGAAGCTGCGTTTAAACACCAATGAAATTTTAGTCACCATAATGCTCAACTACATAGCAGTAAATGTATTGCTGTGGGCTGTTCATGGGCCACTCAAAGATCCTCACGGTTATAATTTTCCTGAAAGTGCATTGTTTGGCGATAGCACGTTATTGCCTGTTTTATTCGACGGTACTCGATTGCACTTAGGCCTGGCGTTTGCGTTATTAGCGCTATGCGCCACATGGGTTTTTATTAGTAAAACCTTTATAGGCTTTCAAATACAAGTACTTGGGCTTGATGCATCCGCGGCCAAAATGGCGGGTTACAAGCGAGCATTATTAATTGCCGGAGTGCTAGTTATTAGCGGGGGCTTGGCGGGGCTCGCTGGAGCGGGCGAAGTAGCTGGGCCTATTGGACAGTTGGTTCCGCAAATATCACCCGGTTATGGCTATGCCGCCATTATTGTTGCTTTTTTAGGGCGATTGCACCCAGTAGGAATTACGTTTGCGGGCTTATTAATGGGGCTTATTTATATGGGAGGTGAACTTGCGCAAATTAACATGGGATTACCTAACGCTATAACCGGTATTTTTCAGGGGTTAATGCTGTTTTATCTACTCTCGTGCGATGTGCTTATTACTTATCGCCTTAGATTTTCGCTGCCATTTAAACAACAAAAAGCGCAGCCAATACATATTGCACAGGAGTTTTAAATCATGGAATTAGATGTAATTACTAATATTTTATACGCCACTATTCGTACAGGCACCCCCTTATTGCTGGTGGCGCTGGGTGAAATGGTATGCGAAAAAAGCGGCACCTTAAATTTAGGGCAAGAAGGCATGATGCTACTTGGCGCAGTGGCAGGGTTTATAACTATGTACCAATGCGACAACCTATTTATTGGTTTTACGGTAGCAGCTTTGGTTGGTGTTATGGCCTCACTTATTTTTGCTTTTGTAGCACTTAATTTAAATGCTAGCCAAGTGGCTGCAGGTTTGGCGCTGACTATTTTTGGTACAGGCCTTTCGGCATTTTTAGGTGCGGACTATGAGGGAAAAACCATTAACGCGTTACCTACTTTAGCAATTGCAGGGTTTGAGCATATTCCGGTTTTAGGCAAAGCGCTATTTTCGCAAGACGCCATTGTGTATTTAAGTTGGGGTTTAGTGCTTGGTGCGTATTTGTTTTTTAAATACCACAGAGCAGGGCTTGCAGTACGAGCTATTGGCGAAAACCCAAGTGTGGGTAATAACTTAGGATTACCTGTAATGCGTACACGTTATTTAGCCGTAATGTTTGGCGGCGCACTGGCTGGCATTGCGGGCGCATACTTGTCGTTGGCTTATACACCACTTTGGACTCAAAACATGACGGCAGGGCGAGGTTGGATAGCTCTTGCTTTAGTGGTGTTTGCAAGCTGGCGTATTGAGCGCGTAATGCTTGGCGCTTATTTATTTGGCTTTGCCAGCATTATGCACTTAGTGGCACAGGCTTTTGGGTGGGCTGTGGAGTCTAACTTACTGGCCATGTTGCCCTATGGTGCAACGCTTATAGTACTGATTATGCTCAGCAAAAATAAACAAAAATTAAAAATGTACGAACCCATGTGGCTAGGTAAACCTTGGCACAAGGGTCATTAAATTAATTACAAAATCAATAAGGTAAATCACCTGCTACAACAGGATATTAAAAATATAACACGGAGAATAACAATGAAAAAACTTATAATAGCACTCGGGGTTGCATTGAGCTTAGGCATAAGCGCATCTGCTATTGCAAAAGATAGCGTAAAAGTAGGCTTTGTATATGTAAGTCCAATTGGTGAGGCCGGTTGGACGTATACACACGATGTAAGCCGGCAGTATCTAGAAGACAAATTTGGCGACAAAATAGAAACTACTTTTGTTGAAAGCGTACCAGAAGGGGCGGATGCAGAGCGTGTTATTACGCAACTGGCTAAAAGCGGGCACGATTTAATATTTACCACGTCGTTTGGCTACATGAACCCAACACTTAAAGTGGCTAAACGATTCCCTAATGTAAAGTTTGAGCATGCCACAGGCTATAAACGCGCAAAAAACGTAAGCACTTACTTTGATCGCATTTACGAAGGACGCTACCTAACAGGTGTTATTGCAGGGCACATGAGTAAAACCGACAGTATTGGTTATATTGCTGCGTTTCCTATTCCGGAGGTAATACGCGGTATAAATGCATTTACGCTTGGCCTGCGCTCAGTAAAGCCTAATGCAAAAGTAAAAGTAGTGTGGGTTAATAGCTGGTTTGATCCGGGTAAAGAGCGCGAAGCTGCCGATAGCCTAATAGATCAAGGCGTTGATATTATAACTCAACATACTGATTCGCCTGCACCACTGCAAGCAGCGCAAGCCGCTGGTATTTACGCTATTGGCTACCACTCAGATATGAGCGGTTATGGTAAAAAAGCACATTTAACGGCGGCGGTTCATCATTGGGATGAATTTTACGCAGACCGTGTACAACAGGTACTTGACGATAAATGGCAATCGCAAGATATATGGAAAGGGATAGGCTCAGGGATGACTCGCTTAGCGCCGCTAAGTAAAGACATTCCAAGTGATGTTGTGACTGAAGTGAACGCGATTTCAGACAAAATTGGTAAAGGTGAATTCCATCCATTTACTGGCCCTATAAAAAATCAGCAAGGTGAGCTGGTTATTGAAGCGGGTAAAACAATAGACGACAAAACGTTGTTGGGTATGGACTTTTATGTTGAGGGCGTTGAAGGGCAGCTTAAATAAGCGGTTAACGCAATAACAATGAGTTGGTCACTTAGACAAATACAGTGGCTAACTTGCAAAACGTAGAGGTTTATATGTCAATAAATACAAGCTCGTCTGACGATATTATATATGCAGTTGATGACAAACCAGGCGTAACTGAATCATTTTTTGCCGCACTACAGCACGTACTCGCAAGCTTTGTAGGTATTATTACACCCACGCTTATTATTGGCGGTGTGCTTGGTTTAGCTGCTGAAATACCTTATTTAATTAGTATGGCATTATTTGTATCTGGTGTGGGCACGGTTATACAAGCGCGGCGTGTTGGCCCTGTGGGTTCAGGATTAATATGTGTGCAAGGTACAAGCTTTGCCTTTTTAGGGACTATTTTAGCAACAGGCTTTACCGTTAAAGCCACCGGAGGCAATAACGACGAGGTCCTTGCCACTATATTTGCAGTGTGCTTTTTGGCCGCTTTTGTTGAAGTATTTATTAGTTTTTTTATTAGTAAATTAGGCAAAATAATTAAGCCAGTGTTACTGGTGTGGTCATCACTACTATTGGTATTTACCTAATTAAAGTAGGTATGACTGATATAGGTGGCGGGCAATGGCTACTTACTAATATGCCTGAAAAATTTGCTTCAACGAGCAACTTAATTGTTGGTTTTTCGGTCGTTGCTTTAGTGGTGCTGCTTAATGCAAGTAAAAACCAATGGGTGAGGCTAACGGCTGTGGTAGTTGCAATGATACTTGGCTGGTTACTTGCGTTTGTATTAGGTATCGCTAATTTTAAATTAGGTGAATTTGACCTAATTGCTATCCCACTGCCTTTTAAATACGGCTTTAATGTTGATTTTGGTGCACTCATAGCCTTTGGTTTTTTATACCTTATTACTGCAATTGAATCGACAGGCGATATTACTGCCAATTGTGCGGTTTCTAAGTTACCTGTTAGAGGACCTAGTTACTTAGCACGTATTCGCGGCGGTATTTTAGGTGATGGTGTTAACTCGATGATTGCCGCTTTATTTAATACTTTTCCTAATACTACTTTTAGTCAAAACAACGGCGTTATTCAGCTAACTGGAGTTGCCAGCAGATATATTGGCCTGTGGATAGGCAGTATTTTAATCATTCTTGGTTTGTTTCCTGTGATTGGCGCTGTATTACAAAATATACCTAAACCTGTTTTGGGCGGTGCAACGCTTGTAATGTTTGGCACCGTAGCAGCCGCTGGGGTCAAAATACTCGCCAGCGAAAAAATAAATCGCAGAAGTTTACTTATTATTGCGGTGAGTTTGGGGCTCGGGCTAGGTGTTAGTTTTGTACCGGAGTTGTTTGCAAACGCACCTAAGTTAGTTACTGCCATATTTGGTAGTGCAGTGACGGTGTCGGGTATCACCGCAATAATAATGACGTTGGTACTACCAGAAAATTACTCAGCAAGTACGGATCATCTTAACTAAACTAATAAAAATAATAAAAGGGATTAACAATGAAAATCAAAACAATAAAAAAATTAGCATTAGTAACTGCAATTGCAATGTGCTCTACAGGTGTATCGGCTAAAGAGCTTTGGTCTGATTTTAGTATTACCGCAATGACAGGAGCCGACTACCTAGAGCCGTTTTCAGGGGAGGAAGAAGATAGAAGTGTTGTTACTATAGAGCATGCATCGGGGCATACTTGGGGCAGTACGTTCTTCTTTATGGATAGGCTAAGTAATCCCGATGAAGTGTACGGTGAGCTAAACATAAACCCTACTCTTTACAAGCCACAAAATAGCTTTGTTAAAGAGGTGTTTTTAGGCCTACAAACAGAGTATGGCTCGGGAGATACGGATCAAAATAACTATTTATTAGGGGGCGGTGTATCACTTGATGTACCTGGCTTTCAATATTTTAATGTGGCTTATTATCGTCGCTTTCAAGATGATATAGGTATTCAACGTGAAGATAATAACCAAATAACAGTCACGTGGGGCTATAACAAAGGTAACTTTAGATACGATGGCTTTTTAGATATTGTAGATAGCACCGACACAATGTTTGGTAAAAGTGAAGGTGGCTTTAACTTTACCTCGCAGATTAAATACAATATTGCCCCTATGCTCGGCTTAGATACAGGCCGCCTTGATGTGGGTATTGAGTATGTTTATTGGAAAAATAAATTTGGTGTAGATGGGCAAACCGAACATAATCCAAACTTGCTAGTTAAATGGCATTTTTAACAGCAAATTGAATGGTATTTAATTAATAATTAAAGGCTACTTTTTAGTAGCTTTTTTATTTGATTATTTTAAATAATTGAATAGCTTAAATTAATTGTGTTAAATTACTTTTTAATAACACTATATGACGGATTTTTTGCATGGATTCTGAAATTGATTTTTCTACCTACACTTTAGATGAGCTTTACTCATCAGCGAGAGCTATAGATCGCGAAGCCTACCCAGATCGAGCAAAAGAAATAGACGACTTAATTGAAACGCGAGAAGCACAGAACCCATCTGAAATTATTGTATCAAAAGTAGCAGGAGAAAAAGCAACGCGCTCAGATAGGCTAGTAGCTGCTATTGTTGATGGCGTTTTAGGTGTTGTTTGTTTTATACCTGTATTCATACTCTTAGGGTTTGATAATTTAAGCCAACCAACACTTACTTTATCTGCAGGTTTGCTAGGTTATGGCATATTAAGCACGTTAGTGCTTCATGGTTACCTCATGTACCAACGCGGACAAACAATTGGTAAATCTTTAATGTCTATCCGTATTGAAAATTTAGATGGTACACAAGCAAGCTTTACTACAATTTACTTTAAACGCATGCTTTGTATGCAACTATTATCACTTGTCCCTTCGGTAGGTCAATTTATAGCTGGTTTTGTTAATCCATTATTTATATTTGGAAAAGATAAACGATGTTTACATGATCATTTAGCGGGAACAAAAGTGAGTTATGTAGATTAATCAGGATATTAATTATGGCAGCTTTGCCTAGGCAAAAAAAACTACCCGGATTTAAAATAGTCTATAGTTTGGCTTTATCAGCATTATTTATTGTCATTTTGCTATTTTACATGGAAGTAATTAACGAAAAACCTTTATTGCATCAGTTTTTATATTTGTTTGGATTATCTTCTTTAGGAGTGGTTATTGAATGGCTATCTACAAATAATAAGCAATCACAAGCTATTGATATTGCCAATGGTGAATTTAAATTACTTGGTATAAATATAAAGGTGTCTGAGCTAGAAGAAGTACTTTACTGTCAAACGAAGCGGTTTGAGCATACCTTAAGGTTTAAATTTAGAGACGCGACTTACCGAGACATAGAAATATCAGCCCCTGACTTGATTGATGATTTACGTTTTTATCACTTTATGGTTGGTAACGGTTTACCAGTAAAAATGACAGACGATACAGGGCGTTTTTTTGAGCGAACTTAACATTACAGCAAGGAGCGAGTGATGATTAAAACCGCTTTTATGTTAGCAAGTGCGGTCTTTAGTGAATATTCACATGCAGACTCATTTGAAGGATGCTATTCAAGAACAGACAAAATAACTAGCGCGACCCCTATGCTCAACGACGATGGTAGCGAAAGTGATGAGCGTTTTAAATTAAAAACGAGCTATATAAATATATTTAAAAAAGACGATAAATATTTTACAGAAGGTCTTATCTGGGGCTTTAATTTTCATATTTGCACGATAACAGCACCGTTAGAAGGGACGACAGAACCATTACCTTTAGTACTAAAGGGTAAAAAATTGGTGTTTGAAGAGCAAGAGCCCGAATACGATATTAACTGTAAGTTTGAGCTAGAATTTGATGAGAATGGTTTGAATATTATGGATGAAAACTATCATTGCTCTAACTACATGTTTTACTGTGGAGTACACGCAAGTGTTAATAATATTCAATTAGTTAAAACGTCTAAAGGGTGCAATTAACAAAGCCATGTTTAATATTTTTTGGATTAGCTAGTTTGTATTTTAAATTGTTGGTACAGCTAAGAAGGACTTACCATGCGCAGTTTTTTATTATTTATAGGCTACTCATCTTATATTGGTAGTATGGGTGATGGTCTGCTTGGTTTATATGCCTTATGGGTTCTAATAAGTAATGAATTAGCGCTACTAAGCTTATCGCTTAATGACTTTTTAGCGCAGTATGTTGAGTTTATATTTTGGGTGAAGCGGGTCGCATTTTATGTAATGCCACAAGGCTTTGCCAAGTGGTTATTTGGCATACCAGCTGTTATTTACTTTCCTGTACGTATATTAATGAGCTTAGTAATTGGTTGGTGGGCGCTTAAAAAGGCAGCACAGTTAAAAAGCTTAAGGGTAATTAATAATTAAAGGCTACTTTTTAGTAGTTTTTTTATTTGATAATCTTAAACAATTGAATAGCTTGAATTAGTTGTGTTAGATTGCTTTTTAATAACACTATATGACGGATTTTTTTCATGGACTCTGAAATAGATTTTTCTACCTACACTTTAGATGAGCTTTACTCATCAGCGAGAGCCTAATATTTTATTGCGGATTTAATAATGTATCAAACGCTGTTTGATTAGCAAAAGTTACAAAATGGCGTATTTCACTAAATTGGTAATATAATTAAAAAACCTTACCGATTTTTTTGACTAGTAACCAAGGATGATTATGAAAAACAACACACAACTAATTTTAGCACTAGCGGCCTCTTTAATTTGTTACTCAACATATATTGTATTGATAGGTAAACCTTTTAGTTTGCAAGCGTTTAACCTGTTTTTATTTCCCGTTATTTTATATTTTGTGTTTATTCGTTCGCGCAATGTTGAGCAAAGCCCGTTAAAGGCTGTACGCGTTGAGGGGCAAATATTATACGTTTATAAGCAAGTGTTTAATATTAACGATATTAACAAAGTTGTCATCGACAAAACTAAGAGGCACGGTGTATTTGCACTACCGTATAATCAAGTTGATGGTAAAACAACTGAGTTTATTTTCAATAAAGATGCGTTTGAATCTTTAAAATCCTACCTTTTACAAAACATTCCAAATGTAAAAATTATTGAATAAAGTAAAGAAGTAACAATGAATTTAAAGAGCATATATGATTCATTGGGTTTCTTACTGCGGCGAAAATCAATGAGGTGATAAATGAGAATATTTAGGAAAACAAACGAGTTTGATAAACTGTCGAGGCGTTACGCATGTATTAAATGTGGTACTTGGGTGAGCATAAAAGCCCAAAACTGTATGCAGTGCCAGCATAGTTTTACCAATAATGATAAAAGCTCAATGCAAACACTCTATAATCAAAATAAAGAACAAAACTGGCAACATGCATTATTGCCTATTATTTTTGTAATATTGGTAATAGCTTTATTGTTCATTTAATTTCTGCTTAAAATTTAAAAGTGCTCGACTGCAACTCTGTGACAAAATCCCTCTGTACTTTCACGTGTAAAAACTACCCATAATTAAAATAATTACTCTTGTTAATCCTTCACTAAATATCACATAGCTAACGTTTTTTAATAAATGAAATAAGCTTATAAATTTCAGTCACTTAAATTATGAGTTTATTTATATTTACTCAGTTTTTTGGCACGTAAGTTGATACAACTCCTAATAAACTTTAAAAAGGAATTACCATGACTGCTGAATACTTTATGGTACTAGGGTTACTCGGTGTTGCATTTTTTGCTGTTGCAGGGGCATTGCTTGGG
The DNA here is from genome assembly GCF_014164115.1 of Pseudoalteromonas sp. SG45-2. Classification (NCBI taxonomy): domain Bacteria; kingdom Pseudomonadati; phylum Pseudomonadota; class Gammaproteobacteria; order Alteromonadales; family Pseudoalteromonadaceae; genus Pseudoalteromonas; species Pseudoalteromonas sp. SG45-2. The sequence continues at coordinate 19,676 of NZ_JACJEO010000015.1, read as the reverse complement.
TATGAAAAAAACATTAGTGGCTTTGGCGTCGTAGTGGTTGCAACTGTTACAGCATTAGGGGGCGGTACCCTCAGAGATATACTTTTAAACAAACCGGTATTTTGGATTGCCACTCCAGAGTATTTATATTCGACCTACGGGGCCGTTATAGCAACAATTGCGTTTATTCGATACTTACCGCGCGTTAATAACTACTACTTTTTATTGGTAGACGCTGTTGGTATGGCGCTATTTAATATTATGGGGATAGAAAAAGCACTCATTAATGGCTCCGGCATGGTGGTCGCGATTACCATGGGTATTACTACAGGCATATTTGGTGGTTTAATACGTGATGTAATTTGCCGTGAGGTGCCAACGGTTATGCGCAGCGAACCTTACGCCTCTGCGTGTTTAGCGGGTGGTGCAGTTTATGCCGCTTTATTTAGCCTTAATGTAGATTACATTTGGTGTATTTTAGGATCATTTTTCACGACTATCTTTTTAAGATTAGGCTCTTTGCATTGGGGTTGGCATTTAACTATTTTCAGAAAAAAAGACTTCAGAGATCAAAGCGATTAATTTTAGCTACGAGTAGCCCGCGTTTGCATGTGGTACTCGTAATTATTCTCATCAGTTATAGTAAAACCCAGCCGCTTATAAAGTCCTAATGCTGGGTTGTTTTTAAGCACAGTGAGTTTAATGGGTTTTGATTGCGCACTTGTAATAACTTGTTCAATAACAGCTCTCCCATACCCTTTATTTTGATGCAATGGATGTATTTGTAATTGCATTATTTCAATGTATTGAGCGTGCGTTTGGTATTTTAAAGTACCAATTTGTACCTCATTTATAACTATAAGGTGAGAGCAATCATATTGATCATCAAGCCTTAAAACATGCTGTTGATCAGTTAAAAATAACCCGGCATTTTCTAAGTGTTCAACCATAGTCAGTTTTCTGAGGCTTAATAAGTAGTCTCGGTCTGAATATGCTGCCTTTATGAATTTAAAAACCATAATGCTCCCTTCTAACAGCCCTAATGTTTATATTTTTAGGGCTGAAGCACTTGAACTTGTTCTAAACTCAAGTGCGCAGTATTAAATGTGCAAGCCAAACTAACAAAGGCAATACTACCAATACCCAAGTGCTTTCCACCAAAGCCCGCCGATAATTCCCCATACACTTAAGTTAATAATACTCATTATAAGGCCCATTACCCACCAATCTTTTAATGATACATAGCCTGAGCCAAACACGATGGGAGATGTGCCTGTTGCGTAATGCGTTAACGACATCATGAGTGATGAAGCGCCAGCTAACAGTAAACCTAAAAATAAAGGTGGAGCGCCAAGCGCTAAGCCTGCGGCGTAAAATGCGGCAAACATAGCAGTAATATGTGCTGTAGTACTGGCAAAGAAGTAATGAGCGTAAAAATACACCGCTACCAATATAATGGCCGATACAATCCAGTCAAAGCCCAGTTGCGCAATATTGCTCTCAACAAGTGTTGAAAACCACGTTACCAAACCTAGTTTATTTAAAAAAGTGGCCATCATTACTAATGCTGAAAACCAAACAACGGTATCCCACGCAGACTTTTCTTTAAGTACATCGTCCCAGCTTAATACACCCGTTACTAATAAAACCGACAAACCTAAAAAAGCCACTGCGGTAGTATTGACCGCGTACTCAGCTCCTAAAATCATTGCGGGTACGCCGGCCCATAAAACAAGCAGCATAGCAAAAACACCCACCATTATTTTTTCGCCATAACTCATTGGGCCCATTTCAGTTAATTTAGATTCTGCGTAGGTTTTAGCATCGGGTGTACTTTTCACTTCAGGTGGGTAAATGGCATAAACAACCAAAGGGACAAGGGCAATACATAGCAAACCAGGAACAAGCGCTGCCAGCGCCCATGTACTCCAAGTAATACTAATATTTGCACCGGTAGCATCAGCAATCAGCTTTACAATTAGAGGGTTAGGAGCCGTGGCGGTAATAAACATAGCTGATGTAATAGGGTTTATATGGTAGCTAACTAAAGCAAGGTAGTGCCCAATTTTACGAGATGTGCCTTCCTCAGGAGACGAGCCAAAGCTTGTTGCTATCGACTTCATAATTGGGTGAATAATAGCGCCGCCTCGCGCGGTATTACTTGGCGTCACAGGCGCTATAACAAGTTCAGACAGCGCGAGGGCATAGCCAATACCAATAGTTTTTTTACCAAAAAAAGAAATAAAATTATAGCCAATACGATTTCCCAAACCGGTTTTAGCTAACCCCCGAGATATAATAATAGCAATACCAATCAGCCAAATTAATGAGTTAGAAAAACCACTTAATGCATCTTTAATAGCACCAGATGGACTGTCATTAGTTACGCCAGTTAACGCAACAGAGGTTATAGCTAAAATAGCAATGGCGCCGATAGGCATTGCTTTACCAATAATGGCAACTACAGTACCAACAAATAAAGCGAGCAAATGCCATGCGTTTTCGGTAACACCTTGCGGAGGCGGTACAGCAAACCAAAGTAATAAAACAATGGCTATAGAAATCAGTCCAGAGGTAATTCGAATATCAGTACCTTTCATTAAAATGTCCCTAAGTTTTAGAAATGCATGCATTCAGTGTATTGAAAAGGCAACGTTATTCTACTTCATTTAATAATAAAAAAGATGACGCACATCATATGAAAATTAAACTTATTTAATTTTATTAATAAAGAGGTAATAAACCATAAACTAAATGAATAATTAAGTTACCCGATGAGAGCTTACGTTGTGCTTAATCAACTCTTATTTTTTAAGAGTTAGCTTGAATTGTTTTATAGGTTCGTAAGGTCTTTGTAAGTCTTAACGAATACTTGGAAATACAATGAACTTAAAACTAACCAACAACGTGATTACTTTTTTATTAGCGAGTAGCTTTTTGTTACTTGGCTTGTCGTTTGCGTTAGGAGCAAACCCTAATACGTTAACGGCTACGTTTAGTTTTTACGGCGTTGATTCGCTAATGTCTGTATCTGCGTTAGGTTTAATTAGTGGCTCATTTATGATTGCTTTAGCGTTTGCCACCGTGCTCGCTCGTTTTAAACTAATGAAACCTACGCCAGCACTTTTACTTGCAGCAATTATAAGTTTAGTTGCATTACTTACCTTATTTGCCAGCAACCGTTGGATGGCGCAACTAGGCGGCTTTCCAATCATTGGTAGCGGGCAGGGCATAATTAAATACTTTGCTGTAGTGCCTTTATATTTGTTTTTATTTTATAAAGACAAACTTACCGACAAACAACACGTACTTTTAAACTTTATACCGGTTGCTATGGTTTTACTGTGGATCGGCGGCATGAAGTTTTACGAGTTTGAAGCAAAAGGCATTGTAAGTTTAGTAGAAACCTCACCGTTTATGTCGTGGTTATACACGGTATTTAGCGTACAAGGTACATCTAACGTGATTGGCGGGTTTGATGTATTATTTGCTGTGTTATTGGGCTTAGGGCTATTTTTAAAGAATAAAAAGCTAATTATTGTAAGTGGCTTAGCGTGTTTAAGCGTATTTATGATGACCCAAACATTCTTAATTACCGCAACCGGTGCATTTAGTTCTTCCACTTTATTGGAGCGCCTAGGGCAGTTTGTAATTAAAGATCTTTGGTATATAGCCAACCTTGTTGTTATTGCTTTTTTAATGCTATTTAAACCGACTAAATAAAGAGGACGTTATGATCAGTTGCAACCAATACGATTACATCGAAATTGCCTGTATGCACCATTTAAGCATTGAGCTTATATTAAAAAATGGCGATGGTGTATGCGGGATAGCAACTGACACAAAACGCAATGCTAATAGAGACGAGTGCATAGTTGTTAACGTAAATAGCGAGCTGCAACTCATTGTGCTCACTACAATTAGTATACTTAAAGCGCGTGAGAAAAATCCATACTTTGACCACGTGAACTTTGATGTAAAGTAAACACCTCACTCATTCGTTTTTATCATAAATAAAGCTCTATTTTTGTTTTGTCCAATAACATTATTAAACACCGTTTTGGTGAAAAATTACAAAGATTTTTTTGTAACATATTTAATTACTTGTTTACACTGAAGTTGTTTAGTGGAATTATTGAACACTGTAATATACGCCGTTTTGGGGTGCTATAAATCCCCAAAGTGGTGCTCAATAAGCTGTTAGGTGTTTAAGGATAAGCATGAAAAAGTATCTACCTTTAATCATATTAATAATCTCTGGTTGTGTTGGTATGAAAACTTATAAAGGTGTCATAGTCCAATATAGCGATGTAAGCAAAAACTCTGATGGGACGTATTCAATTGAGGTTCTTGGTCATACCGATCTTAATGAAACAGATATGGTCGAATTGGTAGAGCTCAAAGGAAAAGAGTTATGCAAATCTAGTGATATATACGTAAAAAAATATAAAATGGGTACTTATGGCTCGCATAGTCAGTTTGGTTCTGTCTACCCACCAAAGATTAACGCAACAATTGACTGTAGTGTAAACAATGCATAACAGGCTGTTAAACAAGGATAAAAATAGTTGGCTTTGTTCCTTTGTTGCTAATTTAACTAACTATTTTCTGCCTGTTAACAGGCTCTTTATATAACTACGTGAGGAGAGATGATGAACAAGGAAACTATAGGGAAATACGTCGCAGTTCTGGGATTATTGCTTTTCTGGGCACCTCTTTGGGGAATTGTTGATTCGTATTTAATTATGTCCTCTTCATTTCAAGAGATAACGCTGTTTGGAAGTAATGAACCTAAAATATCACAAGAAGAAATGTCATCAACAGCTTTGTCTACAGTAACAGGGTTCATCTTATTTTTAGTTGCACTTTGCTTTTTAACATTTTCCGTTGTGGGCTTAAACTATCGAACTAAGTGGCTTTTTTGGGCACTAATAATATATTCAACATTGTTACTCTTCATGTTCCCTGTTGGTACAGTGTTAGGAGTAACTGTGCTGGCAGCGCTAGTTTTGAACAGAAAAAAATTTGGACTTGACGGTGACCTTACATAACAAAGCCATTAACCGGATTTGTGCAAGAGCGCCACAAATCGGTTATGGCAGGCGTTAGCTTTCTAAGAAGGTTTCGAGTTGAGAACAATATTTAGCTTTATTTTAGCCTCTTTAATTGTTGCATTTTTAGCGCCAATGGCAATTGAAAGGAAATTTACTATTATGCCTTTTGGTATATTTATTTGGACGTTAATAGTTGTTCTAATTTTGGTTCCAGTAACAGCATTTCCCATTTATAAATTTATCACTAAAAGCTGTGGTTATTCGCTAAATACAGTGCTCAAATCTTCAGTTATATCTACTTGCTTAGTTTCTTTCTTTTTTGTTTTCCCTTCAGGTTTAGATAGCTCAATTATTAATGGTAAGGTATTGGTCGAAAATGGTTCAATTACGTTAATAGGTTATGGATATAGCTTTTTACAATTGTTTTTATTTTCTATAGTAGGCCTTGTTGCTGGTATTGTATTTTACGTTTCAAAAATAGAGTTAAACAAAAGCTAAAGAATTAGGATGAAATTCATTCTAACTTTTACATAAATAATAAATTAAAGTAGCGGGTTAAGTGAGTTTTATAAAAATGAATCACGCAAAAAGCTGAGCTGAAATGAAAGAAAGAGTAAAAAGACACTCACACTAAATTATCCAGTAATACCCTCCAAAACATCAATTAAAACAACAGTTAACAATTTTTTTATATTCCACGTGAAATACAGTAATAGATTGAACCAAAATAGGAACTCAGCTATGGTTTGTTTATCAATAAAAAATTAAAAAACGAGTTAATCTACAGGCTTGTTATATTTCACGGAGGATTTAGGTTGTCATTTCCAACTTTAGAGACAAATCGCTTAAGGTTAGATCAATTATCAAAAGAAGATTCAAATAGTTTGTTTGAGTTGTTCTCGGACAATTCAGTTGTAGAATATTATGATTTAGAGGCGTTTACTGAACTGTCACAAGCCAGCCATTTAATTGAGTTTTTTAACGCTCGTTTTAAAGAAAACTCAGGTATTCGTTGGGCTATTCGCCTAAAAGAAACAGATCAACTTATAGGTACTTGCGGCTTTAATACTTGGAGTCCTAAAATGAAAAATGCTGTTATTGGATATGATTTACTACCTAAATATTGGGGTAAGGGTTTTTCCACTGAAGCAGTTCATCGAATAGTTAAAGCCGCATTTTCAGGTGACTTATCTTGCGGTAAACTTAATCGTATTCAAGGCGATACTGTTCTTGGAAACTCTGCATCTGAGTCACTCCTTTTAAAAGTTGGGTTCAAAGAGGAAGGTATAAGGCGTCAAAGTGGTTACTGGAAAAATCAGTTTCACGATCTTAAATGCTTTGGGTTAATTCAGTCCGAGTACTCTGAAATACGGCAAGTTAGGATAATAACAAACAGTTAGCATACTAAATTTCCAGTAATACCTTCCAAAACGTCAATTAAAACAACACCTAGTCCTCTTTTTATATTCCACGTGAAATGCAATAACGATTGAACCAAAATAGGAACTCAGCTATGGTTTGTTTATCAATAAAAACAAATAAAAAACGAGTTAATCTACAAGCTCGTTAGCAGTATTAGTTCTATATGGAATGTGTATTATGGATAGAGGTCAAAAAAACAAAATTAAACAGCCATATCTGCTTGAGCAAATATTACCGACTGAAATGGGATTAATGCAATCATTAGGTGAATCCAAAACGCTGATTATAATGTTGGTGGTATTTTTAACTTTATTCGGCGGGTTAGGCTTGTTTTTATTAAAAATTTCTACGTGAGGTTAGTGGTATAAACTACTAACAAGCGACTACTAACTGTTTGCTTAGTTCTCTTTGCTACACATTTCGACAAGTTATTATCAGCCCCTCATGTAAGCATTGAGATTGTAGAATTACTTTTTTAAGAAAACAGCTTTTTAATGGGTAATACATTTATTACACATTGCATTAAAATGCTTAGAGTTAATTAAAGAAACTAATTAATTGAATTTGGCTGTTAGGGCTATTCTACAGCCTCGTTGTATTGCCTACCATTCTTGGCGTTTTATTTGGTGGCATTATAAGCGAGAAAAGCGGTTTTTTAGAAAGCTTTAAAGCATACGGTTTTATTTGCTTACCTATAGCTGCGGTAACCCATTTTGCAGGTTTGCGTGCAAATCAACGTGAAGCTAAATATGAAGTTAACAATAAGTTGACCAAGAACAAAAAGTAGTTCGCTTTGCTGTCACAATGCTTATTTTACAAATATATTTTGCCTATTTAAGGCGGCACTAGATATAAAAATACAAGGATGCATAATTGAATTATTTAAATTGGTTACACAAGACATACCCAGAGCTAAATGAGATATCAAATGAAACTATTAACTCTCATATCGACAAAGCAAAGTCTGATACAGAGCTTTTTAGGGAATTCATTAAAGTAATAGGTAGCTTATTTTTTATTATCCCGTTCAACTTATACCTTTATATTTCGGGTATTCAGGCATCCAATAGCTCTTTATATTGGTTGTTGGTTATGGCTTCAATTGCTGTTGGTGGTTTTATCGGGCTTTATTGCGAGCAAAAGGTCATTAAAAAACGTCTTAAAAAAATAATACAGTTAAAGGCGTTTTAAATGACTAATGATGAAGTGGTTTCAAAGCTACGCAGTGCAAAAGTTAAAGTTGTACTTTATGTCTCGGGCTTATTTTTACTTTTGACCTATGTTGATTTTTACTTGGCCGCCACTTCAGAAAAAACAACACAAAGTATGCTATCAAGTTCACCGTTCTCCATTATTATTTTTGTTTGCCTACAATTAGCGATAATGCTTATTTTTACTTATTTGGAGAAAATCCTTATTGGTATAAATCAAACAAAAGATAATGCCGATATATTGAATTGAGATGACAGGCTTTTGGATAATTACCAGAGCCGCTTTTGAAAATTTATGCATAACTGAGTAAATCATTGAACAAAATAGGAACTCAGCTATGGTTTATTTATTAATAAAAACAAATAAAAAACGGGTTAACCTAGAGACTTGTTATATTTTTATTCAATTTCGGAGTCACTTTGAAAAATAGTCATTATCAAATTCTAAAATATATTTATGACAATGATGATGCGGGTATTAAAGAAATATCATCAATTATGATTCGTACACATAATGACCATCGTGATTTTTACTCACTCGCTGCCTTGTTGGACTCTGAATATATCGGCTTTACAGGGCCTGTATACTTTGATAACAATGGTAAACTTGAAACTTATAAGCAAGTTAGAATGTTTCAGGCATATTCTCAGGGAGATGGAAGTCAAACATATGATGGGGTAACTATCAAGGGTAACAAAGATGATTCATATTTATATATTGGCTCTAAATCAATCGAGTATTTTAATACAAGAAATGAGACTAGAAAAGGTTGGTATTTAGTCGCTGCATTAGCATTAGTTACATCAATAATTTCAGGTGTTATTGTTAGTGCATTAACCAATGGCTGATTTGCATATAAAATATAACAACATGCCCTGAGGTGGACGACTAGTAAAATTCAGCCATTAATTGCAAGTTTTAAAAGTGGTGAGCCTCTTCGTTTTCCACCACCTAAATACAACCCTTATCCATTTGAATACCAGCGATCTAATAATAAATTGGGCTATCCCACTTATTTTCACTTCAGCGATATCATCAAACGCGCGCAATATCCCTTAAAACCAATACCTAAAAAAATAACTATGGGAGGTCCTGTAGTCAAATAACTATATTTTAGTAAACACTAGTTCATATTACGTCACGTAATATCCATACAGAACTTTAAGTTAAACATACGTTCGTGCAGCGTTCCCATTTTTATTTGACTCAATTTATTGGACATTCTTTTTATGAAATTAAAGTTATTTATCGCAATTATTTTTAGCACTTCGATGTCGTCTTACGCGACAGAAGCAGTAGATAAAACGGAGTTTTCATTCGAAGACTTAAAAGCCCTAGCAAAAGCCTCAGCCGAAAAGCCCTATACGCCAACTAAGGTGCCAGCGCCGGAGTTAATCGATAAAATTACGTATGACGAACACTGGAAAATACGCTTTAAAGAAGATGAAACCTTATACCCAAGTGGAAAAAAGGCGCCCGTACAATTATTTTACCCTGGCCGATATTTTCCTGAGCCAGTAAGTATTTACATCAGAGATGATAAAAATCAGGTTCAAAATGTACCTTTTAGTAATGACGTTTTTGATATGCCCGATAATAGCCCAGCTCACGATCTCCCAGAAGGGTTTGGATTTGCAGGCTTTAGAATAATGCGCCCAGATATGAAACCCGATTGGATATCTTTTTTAGGCGCGTCTTATTTTCGTACCGACGGCCCAGAGGGGCAATATGGACTCTCGGCCCGAGGTATCGCGATTAATACGGGCATGAATCAGCCAGAAGAATTTCCGCGTTTTTCTGCATTTTGGATTGGCCCCGCAGAGAAAAAAGGTGAAAGTGTGTCTGTTTGGGCATTGCTTGAAGGGCCTTCTATCACTGGTGCTTATCGATTTGGTTTAAGTAAAGATAACAAAGAAGCCAAAGGCCATATTACCTCTGTAACGGCTAATTTGTATATGCGCGCCGATGTTGAGCGTTTAGGTATAGCGCCATTAACCAGTATGTATTGGTACTCACAAAAAGATAAAACAGAAGCTAAAGATTGGCGCCCAGAAATTCACGATAGCGATGGCCTGGCGATTCACACAGGATCGGGTCAATACGTTTGGCGCCCATTAAATAACCCTCAGTCGGTGTCGACCAATAGCTTTATTGATGAGAACCCAAAAGGGTTTGGTTTAATCCAAAGAGATCGTGACTTTAATAACTACCAAGACGACGGCGTATTTTACAATAAGCGTTCATCAGCGTGGATAAAACCTACTGACGATTGGGGCAAAGGCGCAGTACAGTTAATCGAAATTCCTACAAAAGATGAAACGTTCGACAATATTGTTGCCTACTGGGTGCCCGAAAAAGAGGCGCGCAAAGGTGATGAGTTTACCTTTTCTTATGATATTGAGTGGCGTCCACTCGATCCAAAATCAAAAACGCTTGCAAGCGTTGTAAATACTCGACAAGGCTTAGGCGGAATTCCCGGCCAGCCAATTCCTGAAGGCGTTAACAAAATGGTGATTGATTTTGAAGGTCCAGTGTTTAAAGGCTTAGATAACAAAAGTGGTATAAAGCCGATTGTTGAAGCCAGCAACGGTGAAATACTAGAACCTATTGGAGTTTATCCGGTAGTTGGTACAAACCAATGGCGATTAGCATTTGACTACAAACAAGCTAACAACAATCCGGTGAACATACGGGCGTATTTAGTTGATAAAAATGATGAAGCTATAACTGAAACATGGGTAAGTGATGCAAAGGTAACGATTAAATAAGCTTTAAATAAGCATTAAAGTAAAACGGGTGGCTATATTTTGATTTGCTAGGTAATTATAGCCACCATAATGTCTTTTAAAACGCCAATCAAAACACCATTAAAACTCTCTTTTATATCCCACGTAAAATACAATAATCGATTGAATCAAAATATGAACTCGGCTATGGTTTGTTTATCAATAAAAATAAAAAAACGAGTTAACCTGCAGCTTATTAGCTGTTTCGAGGGATTGTATGTTTTTTTTGAGTAAATTATTTTGTTGGGAGCGAGGCCGACAAAAATCAGGCTACGATAAAATGTTGATTTGTGGTGCTACGTGGCCAATTAAATTTGATACATATTTGCTTAAATTCCCACAAGGAAGTGAAATAGCACCACACACAGACAAAGTTGAATCTGGTAAACACTATCGATTGAATATAGTACTGAAAAAAGCAGATTTGGGTGGTGAGTTTATTTGCAGTAATCCGATATTTGAAACAAAGCGGGTTAAGCTATTCCGCCCTGATGTAAGTGAGCATCAGGTATCAAAAGTTATAAAAGGTAATCGATATTTACTCAGCATTGGGTGGATAAAAGGGAGCTCTAAATGCTAGATTTAAGACCTAATTGTGAATGTTGTGATAAGAATCTACCTGCACAGTCCACAGAGGCTTTTATTTGTTCATTTGAATGCACATTTTGTTCTGGCTGTGCTCAAACAGTATTAAATAACGTGTGCCCAAACTGCTCAGGTAATTTGGTTCAGCGGCCAATTCGCCCTTTGGCTGCACTAAAAAATTACCCAGCATCGACTAAACGGGTATTAAAAGAAAGTGCTTGTTCGCCAAGCACATAAAAACATAAAGTATAATAATTACATTTCTGGGTATGGAGATCTGATGAGAAAATCCTTTGAATTTACTGTTAAGTCAATCAAAGTTAAAATAATTAACACTTGGTTTAGTGGTGCTAAATTATATGTGAATGGTGACTTACGAGATACTGACAAAACTTTGTTAGCTATTAGAAATAATACTTTACTATCTGCAAATTTAGGTGAGTTGGGTGTTCTAGAAATCAAGCCATTATCGGGTTTAATTACCGTCGAAATGGATGCATATTTGGTTAATGGTACAAACATTCAACATGTATATAGCTCACATAAACGCCTTAGCCTAAAAGAGCAAAGGGCAGCCCGATAAAGCTACTTTAAATAACGTATATTCCTGCATTTACCTGCCTTCAGTAATAACCTCCAAATGACTTTGAGGAGGTTTAAGCCCCTAAGCATACCAAGTTAATATACTTGGTTTACTCGATTACCTTAAATCACTCACACTCTTTCACATAAAGTAAAAGCGCGCTGTACATTACACTGAGTGCCTTTGTTACATCGCTGTCGATAACCGCTTCTGCTGGGTGATGGCTTATACCGCCAGGGCTGCGTATAAACAACATGCCAACGGGGCAAATTGGAGCGATTGCCATTGCATCGTGCCCTGCGCCTGAGGCAAGTGAAGGCGATGCTTGGTTATTGAGTTTACATGCGCTTGAAAACAAATGCTGAATAGTGGTGTCGCACGCTACGGCATCGGCGGCATGCGTCCATTGCCAATCAAGCGTTAAATTGCGTTTGCTTGCTATAGATTGAGCGCTGTTTTGTATGACGCTTAGTAAGTTAGCGAGATCGGTGTCGCTTTGTGCGCGTGCGTCTAGGCTTATGGTTGTTTTGCCTGCAATCACGTTTGTAGCCCCAGGGCGAGACTGTATTTGCCCTACGGTGGCTACTTCGCCATTACTCGCACTTTTTGCTAGTTTTTCAATTTCGGTTACTAATTCAGCGCAGCCTGCTAGTGAATCCTGACGTAAATTCATAGGGGTTGTACCCGCATGACCGCTTTGGCCTGTTAGGGTAAGCATGGCGCGTTTTGCCCCTGCAATAGCCGTTACAACCCCTAACGCCTGATTAACCGATTCGAGCACCGGACCTTGTTCAATATGAGTTTCCCAGTAACCTAGTAATTCGTTTTTGTTTAGTGCGGCCTTTGCGTAGTTGTTGGGATTTAAGCCAAAGTCGAGCATGGCTTGGCGCATAGTTATGCCGTTTGTATCTTCAATGTTTAGCCACTGCGGGTCAAATTCGTTAGCGAGGGCTTTTGAGCCAATTAAAGTTGTGGCAAAGCGGGTGCCTTCTTCATCGCAAAAGCCCACTACATCTAAATGAAAGGGCAGGTCGAGCGTTAACTTATGTGCAAGCGCTGCAATTTCTATCCCCAGCAGTACACCTAAAATACCATCAAACGCACCTGCGTTTGGTACTGTGTCGAGGTGCGATCCTATAATTAAACGTTTAGCATGTGGGTTTGATGATGTTAGTCGCCCCCAAAGGTTGCCCACTTCGTCTTGCCACGATTGCATGCCTGCCTCAACCATCCACGATGCAGTAACAGCGTTACAGTCTTTGTGCTCTTTTGATAAGTACACGCGGTGAATACCGCCTTGCATTTGCGATAGTGCGCTGAGGGTTTTACAGCGAGATAAAGCGCGTGTTGCGTATTCATCAGCAAGTTCTTTATCTAATAAAGGGCTGTGTTGTGGGCTTACAATCGTCATGCTAAATCCTTTTTTTATTTATAGTGAGCAAGGGCGGCAATGGCGGCTTCGCCTTTAGGGCCTTTGTAACCGTTGGCATGTAAGCAGGCATCTAGGCTTGCCAATGTTTGTAATACGGCATCTTTACGGGCGTTGTAACCCATGGTGCCAATACGCCAAATTTTGCCATGCAGCGGGCCAAACGAGGTGCCAATTTCTATTCCAAAATCGGTTAGCATTTGCCCGCGTACGTGATCGGCATTAATGCCCTCGGGTATATACACACCCAGTACGTTGTTCATTTTATGTGTTAAATCACCAAATACATTTAAGCCCAGTGCTTGAATGCCTGTTAGCATGGCATCGCCGTGTAATTTGTGACGCGCTACGCAGTTATCTACGCCTTCTTCAATAACTATGCGGGCGCATTCTGAGGCGCAGTACAACATGCTGGTGGCTTCGGTATGATGATTTAGGCGCTCCTCGCCCCAGTAATTCATTATCATACCTAAATCAAAGTAGTTAGAGCGCACAAAGGGCTCTGTACCGTCGGTATGATCGGCAGTGCGAATGCCTGCTTCTACTTTTTTACGTTTTTGGATCCAATCGGCGCATTTGTCGCTCAGTGTTAATGGCGCAGAGCCAGACGGACCGCCTAAACATTTTTGCAGGCCAACAGAAAGTGCATCGAGTTTCCACTCATCGGCGGGTAAATCGTTACCTACAATCGATGCGGTGGCATCGCAATAAAATAGTACATCGTGCTTTTGACAAATATCACCAATGTGTTCAAGCGGTTGGTTCATGGTTGTGGATGTATCGCCTTGTACCATAGCAAGTACATGGGGTTTTACATCAACAATGGCTTTTTCGATTTGTTCAGGCGTAAACACTTCGCCCCACGGCACTTCTATTGTGTGCACCTTTGCGCCAACGCGTTCTGCTATTTCAGCAAGTAGGTGGCCAAAGCGCCCCATAATTGGCACAAGGACTTTATCGCCTGGGCGTAAAATTGAGCATAATACGGCTTCAATCCCTGCGCGCGATGTGCCATCTATTAGCATGGTCCATTCGTTTTTGGTTTTAAAAATTTCGCGGTAACGTGCCATGGTTTCGTTCATAAAACCGGTCATTACTGGGTCGTATTGGCCTATAAGCTGCGCCGACATAGCACGTAAAACACGAGGGTCGGCATTAATTGGGCCTGGTCCCATTAATAAACGCTGTGGTGGGTTTAAGGTTTGAACTTGCGTGTTATTAAACATATTTTAGGCTCCCAGAGTCTGAATAAGCATGCGTATGCCGGTTATCATTAAGACAACGGCAAAGGCGCGTTTTAGTTGTTTTTGATCCAGCTTGCTACCAATTTTTACGCCAATAGGCGCAAATAAAATAGTCAACGGAATAATAAGAAAAAAGGCAGGGAGGTTAACCAACCCCCACGTACCTAGGGGAGCATCGGTTGGCGTTGTGCCAATACTTAATAAGGTAATAACGCCAGGTAGTGCAATCAATAAACCAAAAACGGCCGCAGTACCTACTGCAACATGGGCGCGTACATTAAATGCGTTTAGCATAGGTACGCCAATAGTGCCGCCACCTATGCCAATCATTACCGACAAACCACCTACAATACTTGCCATAACCCCTTGACCAAATTTTCCTGGCAGTTGTTTTACAAGCGCGGGTGCGCCGGCTCTAAATAGCATGTTTAAACTGACTAAAATAGCAATACAGGCAAACATAAGTACCAGTGCATTACCGCGTATTGAGTGCGCTAAGTAGCTGCCTACAACGGCCATAACTAAAATAAATGGTGCCCAGTATTTTATTAGCGCAAGGTCAATATTCCCTTTGCTATGATGCGAGCGAATAGATGAAAGCGAAGTAGGTACTATGGTTGCAAGTGATGTAGCGGTGGCTATCATCATTGCCGACTCTGGGCTTACGCCAAAACCTTGCAGTAAAAAATACAGCACAGGGACGATAACAATACCGCCGCCTACACCAAAAAGTCCTGCTAAAATACCGGCAAAAATACCGGTTGCTATTAAGGCTACTATAATTGGCCATTGATTTATTATTTCTGACATTGTGTTCCTGCTGTAGTTACTGTTGCACGTCCATCTGAACGAGGATCTGTTGCAGCTTCAAGGCTTGTAGGTGTATCTAAAATAGCCCCAGCGTGCCCCATCATTTCGTTATTATTATCAACGCTTACCCAATCGTGGTCACGTTGATTTAATTCATGTTCTATATGAAAAACTAACTCTTTTTCAATTTTTAAATTTGTACTCGTATCGCCCCATGTTCGTCCAAGTAACCAACGAGGGTCGCTAATTGCTTGTTTTATAGATTTATTTCTCCACGCGTAGCCTGCAAAAACAGCGGCTTGAGTTTGTGGCTGCCCTTCACCGCCCATTGTTCCGTAAGCAAGTCGACGACCATCGCTAAACTTTGCTAGTGCTGGGTTAAGTGTATGAGCGGGCTTTTTATTTGGAGCAAGGGCGTTGGTATCTTGATTGTTTAAACTAAAGCTTAAACCACGGTTATTCCACACAAAGCCGCCTTCACTCATTAATATTCCGCTGCCAAATTCCCAGTAAATGCTTTGAATAAAGCTGACTAATTGCCCGTTTTTATCTCTGGCTGCCATCCACACAGTATCGCCAGGCTCTGCGTTAAATGGCCATTTTTTGGCTTTGGCCATATCAATATTGTTAGCAAGTTCGCTTAAGCGATTATCGGTTAGTGCGTTTTTATAATCGTCTCCTAATGCTTCAGGGTCAGCCCAAAGGGTAGGGCGATGGGTAAAGCTTTGTTTAGTTGCCTCAACAATTAAATGTGTCCAGTCGGCATCGGTTTTAGCTAAATGCTTTAACTTATTTACGGCACCAATTATTTGTAGTGAATGCACGCCCTGTGTTGGCGCGGGTAAGTTGTAGCAATCAATACCACTGAGGTTTGCATTTAGCGCAGTAACTACCTCGGCTTTAGTATTTGCAATGTCACCTGCGGTAATTGAGCTGCCTGCTTTTGCTAAGTCGGCGGCAAATGAGTTGGCAAGTGCGCCTTCATAAAATGCGTTTAAGCCATGTTTTGCTAGGTATTCAAACGTTGCTGCAAGTTTAGGGTTTTTAAAATGCTGGCCTTCTTGTAAGGGCTTGCCATTGGGTATGTAGAGGCTTTTAAACGCCTCATTGGTATTGTTAGCAGTGGCTAGTTTTTCGCAGCCTGCTTGCAAGCTTTTTGTAACTGTAAAGCCCTCGCGCGCAAGCTCAATAGCGGGTGCTAAAATTTGTGACAGTGGTAGTGCTGCGTGCTCATCTAGTTCAAGCGCCTTTTGCCAACCGCGAATTGTACCCGCTTGAGTCAGTGCGCTTAACCCGCCGCGCTCTGGTATTTGCGCGAGCGAGTTATAGGGCGTTGTATTAGTTGCTGCACGGCCGCAGGCGTCAATAGCGGTAGGCGTTTTTTGGTTTGGGTTATCGATAAGCCAAAAGCTGTCGCCACCAATTGAGTTCATATGTGGATATACAACGCTAATAGCAGCGGCAGCCGCTACCATAGCCTCGGTAGCTGTACCGCCTTGTTTTAGTATATTTATACCCGCCTCAGTGGCCGAAAAATGAGACGCGGTAAATGCAATGTTGTGTGTGGTCATGCCGGTGTGTCCTGTTTAAAGTGTGCAGCTAGGTGCTTAACGCAAGCAAGTAGGCTTTTATCGTTACCGTGGCTCATCATTAAAGAAAAACCATACGGATGATCATTTGCTAAATCAGCCAGCGGTAAATGCACTTGCGCTGAGCCACTAAGCCCTGCAATTGCCGAAAGCGTAATAATTTGCATGCGTAAGGCGCTTGTGTCGGCGCCTAATTTAGGTGCGGTTGTGGGGGTGGTTGGCAAAAATAAACAGCTGTTTGTATTTAGGTTTTTAGCTATTAGTGTTTGCCATTGGGTTTGTACTTTTAGTGCTTCTTGTTCTTCTTGAACAGTTAGGGCAAGCGCCATATTAAAACGTGCCGCAATTGCTGGAGCAAACTGGGGAAGTTGCCCCGGCAATTGAAGCCAGTCTTTATGCGTTTTTGCGATTGCTCGCCCTTGCAGTACTCTAAAACTATCAGCAAGTTCATTTAATAAGCTGCTGTTAGGTAGTTCAAATTCTTTATGGTGCTTAAAATTAGGCTTGGTTTTTTCAAGCAATTGTTTAAGTGGGGCTTGTAAAACAGGGTCAACGAGTTCAAATAACGGCTCGCAAATAACTAAGGTATCAACGTTATTAATAGTTTGATTTGGTAGCAGTACATTACCTACATCGCTTAATAGCTCGGCGCTTTGGGTAAGCCAACCTATGGTATCAAAAGGCGGAGCCAACGGTATTAGGCCGTCTTTTTCAATCACGTTATGGCTTGGCCTTATGCCATATAAACCACAATAGCTGGCGGGTATTCTAATTGAGCCGCCGGTGTCGGTGCCTAAGCCAATATCAGCTAAGTTAGCAGCAACTGCAGCAGCAGACCCCATACTCGAACCACCGCAAGCATGCCCTTTTAATTTAGGATTTTGCGCAGCGCCATAATGTATATTATTACCCTCTAAGCTATAAGCCAGCTCGTCAGTATGGGTAAAGCCTATAAAGTTACAACCAGCGGTCATGAGCTTATTAACCGAGCTTGCCGTATTTTGAGCCGGTTTAGCTGTTTTAAACCAGTGTGGGTTGCCTGCGCTGTTACGCTCGCCCTTTACTGCAAATACATCTTTTACAGCTAAGCGATTGTTTGCAAGCACTCCAGAGTGGTTTGTTTGCCACAGGGTAGGACCGTGATTGCAAAATATACCTTTGTTGTTTTTTTTATCACTCATTTGCAGCTCATTATTATAAAACTGACCAAGTACTTACTTATTAAGTTAAGAGTGATTAAAAAGCGGGCTGGTTATTATTATTATGAATACCAATTTTATTAAATCATGATCATTTTATCGGATTAAATAGCGCACTCACTGCGTCATTTTCTTCGCGTTATAATAGATCACTTATTTAATGCAATTGCTAAAGCTCCGCTTTTTAATCGGTAGTTTTGATTTTATAGTACTTAGACTAAGCAAGAGGAATGCCATAAATTAAAATCCTGTCCAACTGGTCAGGTTTTGTTGGGTTGTATGAGATTTGCAAATGTGGGCTGTAGAAATAGTGAGATTAAAATGAGCTAAAACAAACCAACTTGGTGCGTAGGTGCACCAAGTTGGTCTCTATTTATATGGTTTTGAGTGCTAAATAAGGGGCGTTTTACTGATGATTAAACCATTAATATCGGCGTAAACCCAATCGTTAGGTTCTATGGTGGTGCTAAGCATGGTAATAGCTTGGTTTTTATCACCAAAGCCGCGCTTTAAGGTACTACGCGGTGTAGAGCCAAGCGCCATTACAGGTAAGTTCATCGTGGCAAGTATTTCTATATCTCGGCAACAGCCATTTATTATTACGCCTTCCCAGCCATTATTTAGGGCACGCTCAGCCATAATATCGCCTATAAACGCAAAGCGTTTGCTCGCAAACCCGTTTATAACCAATACTTTACCTTCACCATTTTCATGCAATATATCGGCGGCAAAAGAGTTGTCTTCTGGGCAGGTAACGGTAACTACTTTGCCATAAAACGTGGTTTTTTTACCAAAGTGATAAAGGCCGCTGTCTGCTACTTGCACGTTATCGCGATGATCGTCAAATAAATCGGGTGTAGTAAAGGATGTCATGGGTTAAGTCTCACTTTGCTCAGGTATTTTAAGACCAATACCTTTTAAAATTATGTGGGCAATTGATTGCGTAATTTGTGCCACATCGGTTTCGTCGTACTCTAATTTGTTCATTACGAGTAAAACCTCAGCCTGAAAGTCGGCGTAATATTGCGTGGTAGACCAAATAGTAAAGAGCAAATGGTAGGGATCAACCTTATCCATTTTATCAGCGTCCATCCATGCTTGAAGTACATCAACCTTTTGTTTAACCCAAGGGCGGGTATTGGTTCTAAAGTAGTTTTGTAAATAGGGTGCACCGCGCAGTATTTCACTGGCAAATAAGCGAGATTGCATTGGCTGATTTACGGCCAGTATTACTTTGCTTTTAATATAGTTATAAAGCACGGTAGCTGGATCGTCGTTAATTGTGACGTTATCGAGCCCTAAGTTCCAATTAGCTATTATGCGGTCAATCACAGACTCGTACAGACCATCCTTACTTTTAAAGTAATACAAAATATTAGCTTTTGGCACCTGCGCTTCTTTAGCAACCATGCTCATACTTGCTCCGTCGTAACCTAATTGCGAAAACAATTGCTCGGCGGCATCTAAAATTAGTTTTTGGTTTTTCTCGCGTGTGACTTCTTTTTTATTTGGCTTTATTTGTGTGGTCATTATAAAGTTTGCGTGTTTAACGTATTGATTGATTGTAGCTTTACTGACCAAAAGGTCAATTACTAAAAAGGGTGAATGCTAAAAACAAATGAGAGGTTTAAGCTATTAACTTTAGGGTCTGTTGATCTATGCGGATTAAAATTTGTTCAAACTAGGGGCTATTTAATCGCGGCGCGAGATTTGTAACCTAGTGGGCTAAGTAAAAACCGAGCAAAGCTTCCGCGTCCTGCTCACGCCCCTTACCTACATCCATG
>NZ_JACJEO010000014.1:0-134561 GCF_014164115.1 Pseudoalteromonas sp. SG45-2 | reverse complement strand
TACCAAGCGCACAGGGCGTGCATCTGTGAAAGTGTTATGGCAAGGATGGCTTAAGTTACAAGCCATCCTGGAAGGCTACGATTTAGCAAAATCTCTTGAGTCAGACTTGTGATCAAGAGACAGCTTTTAAAGCGCCTTTTTTATTGTCTTTTAATTACCTCTGGCAATAAACTCAATCCGATTGCCGCTAGGCTCTCTTATCATCATATGTTGGGTTGGGCCGCTACCTAAGTTTTCGGGTGCAAACTCTATAATAATATTATTTTGCATTTTTAAGTGTTCATGTAGCTCGCTTAACTTTTTGATACTTTCAACACTGAGTGCTAAATGGTGTAAGCTCACATTTTCTGCTCGATTAAACTCCACACGTTTTGCATCGTTTTTCACGCGCCATAATGTAATGGTTATTTTATTGTTTGATAAAAAATAAGCAGGATAGGCTGGGTCATTCCCTAGCGTTTTAAAGCCAAGTACATCAGTAAAAAAATGCTTTGGATGCATCTAAGTTTGATACGGTTAAACCTAAATGATCAACGCCACCAACCCAATTTGTATCAGCAATAGCTGAGGCTGATAGAAGGAGTAATGGGGAAAGGCTAAGTAGTAACTTTTGTTTAAGCATGAGATCTCTTGTTAATTAAATACAATTAACAAGAAGACCTAGTTAAATACGGTTACCTTACAAAAAAGTTAGGTATTTATAATCTGCTTTAGCAGCTTAATAAACGCTGCGTTACTTTTGATTGAGGGTTTTGAAAAACATCTTCAGTAGGACCGTATTCAACCACTTCGCCTTTATCAAGTACAACTACAAAATCACTAATGTGACGTACTAAACTTAAATGATGAGTGATCATCACATACGTAAGGCCTGTATCGCGCTGCAGCTTAAGTAACAAGTTTACTATTTGCGCCCGTATGGAGGGATCTAAAGACGAAACAGCTTCATCAAGTACAATCACCTTAGGATCTAAAATTAATGCACGAGAAAACGCTACACGCTGTAGCTGCCCCACACTAAACATATGCGGGTAGTAGTGTTTATGATCAATTAACAAACCCACCTTAGAAAGCGTTGCATCAATCTTTTCAGTGCGTTCACTAGCATCAAGCTCAGTATTATATTGCAGGCAATCATCAAGCATTTCGCCAATGGTTAACCCCGGGTTGAGCGATGCAGCTGAATCTTGAAAAATCATACGAATATGGCGACATTGATTATCGCGTACGCCATTATCTTCGATAATATTATTCTCGAGCAAAATTTGCCCGCTATCAGCGCTATCAGCTCCTGAAAGTAGTTTTGCCAACGTACTTTTACCTGCGCCTGTTTCGCCAATTATGGCAATGCTTTCACCTTTACCTACGCAAAATGAAATGTTTTTAAGGACTTCAAACTTTTTACGTGAAAAAAGCCCAGCTCGCACATTAAAGGTTTTACAAAGCGCTTGTACTTTTAACAGTGGTTGCATTACTTCATGTCCTTAATTAACGGGAAGTGACACGCATAACTATGACCATGATGCTTAGTTAGGGCTGGTGTAACCACACAGGCTTTTTGTGCTTGCGGACAACGCGGCCCAAGGCGACAGCCAATGGGCAAATGTTGCAGGGTAGGGATAGTCCCTTTAAGCGCATAAAAAGGTTCTTTATGTGCTAAGCCTTGCTCGTAGTCTGGCAAGCTTTTTAGTAATGCTTGCGTGTATGGATGGCGAGGCTGTTTAAATATTTCATGGGTTGGGCCTGCTTCAACCATTTGCCCGCAATATAAAACATGAATGCCATGCGACCAATGTGCAATCTCTTCCAGTTCATGAGAGATCATCAAAATAGACATGTTTTTAAGTTGGTTTAAGCTTTTTAGTAACCTAAATACTTGTGCGCGAGTGGTACTTTCAAGTGCCGTAGTTGGCTCATCAGCGATTAATAGCTTAGGCGTGCGAGCAATGGCCATCGCAATCATTACTTTTTGACATACGCCTTCTGAGAGCTCATGAGGGTAACTACTTAGTACTGCTTCGTGGTTTTTAATGCCCACTTTATGAATAAGCGCTTTTACTCTGTCTTTTCTCTCGCGGTTGCGCTTTAAAAAGAAACCTTTAGTTGCGACCTCTGGGAGTGTTTCGGCAATTTGGTCAAATATTTTAGCGGTTGGGTCAAGGCAGCGACTTGGGTCTTGATAGATCATCGCTATATCTTGGCTTACTATTTTACGGCGTTTCTCTGGGCTTAAACGCATTAAGTCTACGCCGCGCCAATGAATACGGTCGGCAGTAATGTCCCAGCGCTCGTTTAATACACCAATAATCGCTTTTGCTATTAGGCTTTTACCAGAGCCAGACTCGCCTACGAGCGCATGTACTTCGCCTTCCTTTAAGCTAAAACTCACTCTGTCTACGGCTCTAATTACAGTTTCAGAGGTACGTAGTTCAATTGTTAAGTTACGAACATCGAGTAATTGCATTTAATCAGCCTTACGTGCTTTTAGCACTTGTCGCAGGCCATCGCCTACTAAATTAGTAGATAACACGGCTAAAAATAACAGTACACCAGGTAGCGCTACAGTCCACGGCGCTAAATAAATAAGGCCCAGATTTTCGGCTAATATTGCGCCCCATTCGGTCGTTGGTGGTTGAGCCCCTAATTTTAAAAATCCCAGTGCTGAAATATCTAATATCGCAGTAGAAAGCGCCATCGTGAATATAACCACAATATGCTCATAAATATTAGGGAAAATACCGCGCGATATT
Source organism: Pseudoalteromonas sp. SG45-2 (assembly GCF_014164115.1). NCBI lineage: Bacteria > Pseudomonadati > Pseudomonadota > Gammaproteobacteria > Alteromonadales > Pseudoalteromonadaceae > Pseudoalteromonas > Pseudoalteromonas sp. SG45-2. The sequence continues at coordinate 131,811 of NZ_JACJEO010000014.1, read as the reverse complement.
ATATGCCAATTAGATGCGCCATCGAGTCTAAACGCAGTAATGTAATCTTTACTTAATTCATCAACAATTAGGTTGCGCACCGAGTGAATAAATTGCGGTAGTAACGCTAAAATAATTGCCCATACGGTATTCATTAAACCAGGGCCGAGTATGGCGATTATTATTATTGCCAATAACAAAGAAGGAATAGAAAGTGTTATATCAAGTAAATGATTTAAAAAGCTTGAACGCAACCCTTTACTAATCCCTGCAAAAGTCCCCACTAATACACCAAACAGGGTCGTGATTAGGGCAGCTACAACAGAAAGTCCAAACGTATATGTTGCACCATTCATTAAGCGCGAGAGTACATCACGGCCTAAATCATCGGTGCCTAAAATAAAGCGTACATCGCCCATTTCTCGCCATGAGGGCGGTATGAGTAATGCATCACTATGCTGTTGGTTTACGCCATAGGGCGCTAAAAAAGGAGCAGTGGCGGCCAATAATGCAAACGCCATAAATATCCATAAACCAACCAAAGCTGGGTGATTGTTTTTAAATTTGCGCCAAAATCGCGCAAGTGGCGATTTATTCGACTCTTCAGAAAATAAATTAAACTTTGCCATGGGCCTGATTCCGCGAGAGTGGATCGAATAAAGTGTAAGTAAGCTCAGCAGTAATAGAGGCTAAAATAACAAATAAAGACACCGCCATTAATCCACCTTGAATAGCTGGAAAGTCACGCTGATAAATACTATCGATTAACCATCGGCCAATACCCGGCCAAGAAAAAATAACTTCAGTAATCATCGCAAGTGTTATCAAGGTGCTAAATTGCAAACCAATTTGCTTAATTACCGGTAGTAGTGCATTACGCAGTGCATGGTGCATGATAAGTTGACGGCGGTTAAGGCCTTTTGCCCTAGCTGTTTTAATAAAGTTTTGATCCATTACCTTAAGCATAGACTCGCGAGTAAAGCGCACTAATACCGTGGTTGGATACATGGCCAGTACAATAGTAGGGAGTGTTAAATGGCGCAGCGCATCAACAAAGGCCATTCCTTTATATGGAAATCCAGCTAGAGCAATATCAATTAATATAAACCCTGTACTGGCGGGTATTTCGTAAAGGAGGCCCATTCTGCCCGACATTGGAAACCAGCCAAGCTTTAATGAAAAAACCATTATTAACAACAATGCGAGCCAAAACACAGGCATTGAATAACCTACCATAGTGACAGAGTTTATAAGTTTGTCGGGCCAGCGTTTATGATAGCCAGAGCCTAAAATGCCAGTAGGTACACCAATAACAACCGATACAATTAATGCATATACGCTTAGCTCTAAAGTAGCCGGTAGTAAGTCAATAATATGGCTAAACACGCTGTTACCAGAGGCAAATGAAAGCCCCCAATCGCCTTGAAATATTCTCCCTAAAAAGGCAATGTATTGCATAAAGTAATTGCTGTTGTATAAATATTTATCCTCAAGCTCACTATGCTGTGCAAAGTTACCACTTGGTATGCCACTTAAATTACTTAGCGGATCACCGGGAAATAAATACGCCAGTGAAAACGTAAATACGCTGAGCATTAGTATCATAAAAAAGAACAAACCAAGGCGACGTAAAATATAATCTAAGATCATTATTTTTTCCTCGCATTAGCAAGCGAAATAGCACCAAACGGGCCAAGTGTTATGCCTTCCACATCAGCGCTACTTGCTTGAAAGCGCAAGCCATGAGCAATTGGTAATAACGGCAACTCTTTAATAATTAGGGTTTGTGCATCTTCGTAGTATTTTTTACGTTTGTTTAAATCAGTGGTGTCTAGTGCTTTAGTAAGCAATAAATCAAATTGGGGATTACACCAGTTTGCAGGGTTTTTGCCACTAAAAGTAGCGGTGCAACTCAGCAGCGGGCTAAAAAAGTTATCAGGGTCGGGTGTATCTGCTGCCCAACCAAGTAATACACTGTCGTGCCTATGCTCGCCAATACGTTGAATAAACGTATTCCACTCATATTCTACAATACTGACGTTAACGCCTACTTTGCGTAAATCACTTTGCATAAGCTCAGCCATTTTACGTGCGTTGGGGTTATAAATACGACTCACAGGCATAGCCCATATCGTCATATCAAAGCCATTAGGCAACCCTGCTTCAATAAGTAACTTTTTAGCAAGTTCAGGATCAAACGTAGGTATATCTTCTTGTGGCTCAAATGCCCAAGAGGTTGGCGGCAAAATAGATTGTGCGCGAGTACCGTTACCGTAATAAACCGCCTGCATTATTTTATCTACATCTATTGCGTGCGCAAGCGCTTGGCGTACGCGTAAGTCGTCAAACGGGGCACGCTCTGTATTAAATGCCCAATAACCTATGTTTAAGTTTGTTTCTTTTTCGACGTTTATATCATCACGTTGCGCTAAAATGCTCAATTGTGCACTACTTGGATGAGCCGTTACATCGCACTCTTTAGTCAGCATTTTTGCTATGCGCGTAGTGCCGTTAGGAGTTATATCGTAAACCAATTGCTCAAGTGCAACGTCATGCTTCCAATAAAGTGGGTTACGGTAGAAGCGCACAAGATGATCTCGGCGGTATTCTTTATAAATATACGGGCCGGTGCCAATAGGGTACTGATCAAATAAGTTTTTTTGATTATTTTTCTTAAGTTTCATGGCGTATTCTTCTGAAAGTACCACGGCAAAGTCGGTAGCCATATTAGCTAAAAAACTACTTTCAGGATTAAACAATTCAAAACGGACTTGGTAGTCAGACACGCGCACAATTTTGCGAATAAGTTGATCAATTCCTACACTTTGAAAATACGGGTAATCGGCATCGCCCACAAAGTGATATGGATTATATACATCGAATAATCGGCTAAAGGTGAATATAACGTCGTCGGCGTTAAAGTCCCGCGATGGGGTAAAATAAGAAGTTGTATGAAACTTTACATCTTTACGCAGGGTAAAGGTAACCGATTTACCATCTTTGCTAATTTTCCAATCGGTCGCCAGCTCACTTTGAAACTCTGCCGTAACAGGGTCAATGCTAATTAAGCGGTCGTATAATTGGTTAGCAATTATATCAATAGTTGAACCGGTGGTCGTGACTTGCGGATTAAACGACACAGGGTTAGCTTCAGCGCAATAAACTAAGCCTTGGTTTTTTTCTTCTATGATTTCTTCTTTGCTATCAAGGCAACCAACTAAAGTGGTGGTAAGCAAAACAAGTAATAATTTATGCACCCGCATAACCTCTGACTATTGTTGATCCAACAAGTTGTATTTTTTAAGATAACCACGTAATTGATGATACGTTAAACCAAGTACTTCTGCAGTTTTCTTTTGATTAAATTGGCTATGTTCGAGTGCTTTATTAATCATGTTTATTTCAAAGTCGTTTGAACGCTCTTTTAAGCTGCACGGAAATTGAATATCAACGGCTGAATCATTGCTTGTTTGAGTAATCGGCGGCGCAACAACAATAGGCTCTGCATTAACAGTTTGAGCTGCTATAGGTGCTTTAATACGCGCTTTTGGTCTAAATGGGCTATCGAATGGGTCTAAAATAATCTGGTGAACGGGAATATGTTCACTACCGTGGCGATACAAACTGCGTTCAACCACATTTTTAAGTTCACGAATATTACCAGGCCAGTCATAACTAAGCAGTGTTTCTGTTGCGCTTCGGGTAAAACCGCTAAACAGTTCCCACTCTAAATCGCGCGCCATATTCATCGCAAACTGCTCAGCAAGAAGCATAATATCGTCTTGGCGTTCGCGCAGTGGTGGCAGGGTAATTACGTCAAAGGCAAGGCGATCGAGTAAATCACTTCTAAATTCACCTTGCTCGGCCAAATAAGGAAGATCTTCGTTTGTCGCACACACTAAGCGGGTATCTACTTTTACAGTTTGTTTGCCGCCAACACGTTCAAACTCACCGTATTCTATAACGCGCAGCAGTTTTTCTTGTACCATAGCTGAGGTATTAGCTAATTCATCTAAAAACAGTGTGCCGCTGTTAGCGCGTTCAAAACGACCTTCGTGACGTTTACTTGCCCCCGTAAAAGCACCGCTTTCGTGGCCAAATAACTCACTTTCGAGTAGGTTTTCGTTAAGCGCTGCACAGTTAAGCTTTACGTAGTTTTGATCCCAGCGTTTTGATAAAAAGTGTAAGCGTGCTGCTATTAGCTCTTTACCTGTGCCGCGTTCACCAATAATAAGTACCGGTTTATCTAAATTAGCCAGTTGCGATACCTGATCTAATACAGACAGAAAGCTATCTGATTGGCCGAGTAAATTATCCTGTTGGCGATATTGGCTCATATTTCCTAACTCTTGGTCATTTTTACTAACAGTTAGTGTATTTCATAATTAGGGATAACTAAAGAAATTTGTATATTTAGTTTAACGTAATGAAAATAAAGTGTATTTTAACTTTTAAAAAGTTGGCAAGCATATTGATACTAGTTATAGCAGACTAACTAAGTTTTAATTACAGAGGTAAATGTTATGGGAATTTTTTCACGTTTTGCAGATATCGTTAATTCTAATATCAACGCCATTTTAGATAAAGCAGAAGACCCAGAAAAAATGGTTCGTCTGATTATTCAAGAAATGGAAGATACGCTTGTTGAAGTACGTTCTACATCAGCTAAAACATTGGCTGAGAAAAAAGAAATTGTACGCCGCTTAGATACACTTAAAGCGCAGGTAAGTGATTGGCAAGATAAAGCCGAACTGGCTTTAAGTAAAGACCGCGACGATTTAGCGCGTTCAGCCTTACTTGAAAAGCAAAAGTCGGCAGATGCAGTTGCTTCAGTAGCGAGTGAGCTTGAACATGTAGAGTCTCATATTGAGAAATTACAGCAAGAAGTAACGACGCTACAAGAAAAGCTAGCAGATGCTAAATCTCGTCAAAAAGCGATTATACTTCGCCAACGTTCGGCTGAGTCGCGCCTTGAAGTGAAAAAGACACTTGATAGCTCAAAAGTAGAAGAAGCACTTAACCGCTTTGAACGTTACGAAACCAAAATTGATGGACTAGAATCTCAAATTGAGTCGTACGATTTAGGTAAAAAGACGTTAGCGGATGAAATTGCTAATCTACAAAAAAATGAAAAGATAGATGATGAGCTAGCCGAACTTAAAAAGAAGTTAGCTGATAAATAATTACATATAAAAATATATGGGGCCCTTGTGCCCCAGCTTAAAAACATCAAAACGGATTGTCAGGAGAGGATTATGTTTGATCCAGAGATATTAGTTGCACCATTTATCTTGTTTATGATTTTTGTTGCTCCGCTGTGGCTAATTTTGCACTACCGTAGCAAGAAACAAGTAAGCCAAGGTTTAAGTGAGCACGAACATCGCCAATTACTTGAGCTTGCACACAAAGCTGAAAAAATGGCTGATCGATTAGAAACACTTGAAGCATTGCTTGATCAAGAGTCACCACAATGGAGACGCAAAGTATGAGTGCCAAACGCGAATTATTAAGAGACCCACAACGCGGTAAAATAGCCGGTGTGTGTGCGGGATTAAGTGACTACTTTAATATGGAGTTATGGTTAGTTCGCATTATATTTGTTAGTGCGGTACTGCTAACGGGTGGCCCATTATTTGTGGTAGCGTATATTGCAGCCTGGTTCATTTTAGATAAAAAAGAGCCCACAACAGCGCAAACAAAAAGCTCAACTAAAACTGATGATCCGCTAGAAGTAAAATTTAAAGTATGGCAAAAAGGCGAGCCGCCGCGCCGCGCATTGCAAGATTTAAAAGAGCGTTTAACGCGTGTAGATACTCGCCTTCAAGATATGGAGCGCCATGTAACTTCAAGCGAGTTTACGGTGAGCCGTGAAATTAACAAACTTTAAAGGATTTAATAGCACCTTATTTGCAGCGTGATAAATTACGGCAAATTAGGTGCAAGACACTTTATGAGCCAATCATTTGCAAAAAAGACCTTTAAAAGCATTAAAGGCAAAGCACAAAAAGCCCTTCATCGCAGTTTAGACCAACACGTAAAGCTTGCCGTAACTGGCCTAAGTGGTAGTGGTAAAACTGCCTTTATTACCGCGCTTGTTAAACACTTAACAACCCAAGCGGACGATAAAAACTTACCTTTTTTTGATGTAATGCGCGAGCACCGCCATGTGGCCACTAAAGTTGTGCCGCAAGAGGCGTTAAAAGTCCCTACGTTTAATTACCCTCGAGCACTCAATACTTTATTACCCAGCGATGGGATGCCTACATGGCCTGCATCTACCGAGCGTATTAATACGCTGCGCTTGGCAATAAAGTATCAAAGTAATGCAGGGCTGCGTGGGCACTTTTCGCCGCAATCAACGCTTTATTTAGATATTATTGACTACCCGGGTGAATGGCTCCTTGATTTACCTATGCTTGAGCAAAGCTATTCTCAATGGTGCGAGCAGCAATATCCGTTATTAACTCAGCCTTCGCGCGTAAACACATCAAGTGACTTTTTAGTGGCCGTTGAGCAACTTGACTTAAACGCCCCCGTTGATGAAAACGCACTTGCCCATATTGCTCAGCTTTATCAAAGCATGTTAGTCGGGCTTAAAAAAGACACCAAACTTGCCATGTTACAACCTGGGCGCATGCTAATGCCTGGCGACCTACAAGGCGCGCCATTGTTATTGTTTTTTCCGGTATCGGGTGAAATAAACAGTGACGATGTCGTTGCGGGTTCTAATTTAGCGCATTTAATTAAGCGTTTTAACGCCTATATAAAAGAAGTTGTAAAACCATTTTATAATGAGCATTTTAGGCACTTTGATCGCCAAATTGTACTTGTAGATGTACTTAGTGCATTAAACGAAGGGCACGAAACACTCCAAGAGCAAAGCAGTGTAATAAACCAATTACTCGCACATTTTAACTATGGCGAGTCGGGCTTTTTTAAACGTTTATTTAAGCCCAACATAGACAAAATATTATTTGCAGCTAATAAATCAGATCACATAAGTGCTAAGCACCATAAAGATTTAGCACTGCTACTTGATTCGCTCGTGCATGAGCAAAGTAATCATTTAAAGTTTGATGGTGTAAAAATAGAAACCATGGCCATGTCGTCAATTACAGCAACGCAACCGCGCCAAATTACCGACAAAGGCCAAACGCTTGACTGCATTTACGGTAAACCATTACACGAGCCTGATTGGCTTACGTATCTACCGCCGCAACCACCCTCGCGGATGCTTAATAAAAATGAGTGGCCAGCACAGGGATTTGAGTTTTTATCGTTCTCTCCAATGCCGAGCCCCGATAAACAACTAAAACACATTCGATTAGATCATGTCATGCAGTACCTGCTAGGAGACAAATTAACATGAGTGAGTCAAACCAACCATTTCAAGCAGGGCGTCGTATAGATACGCAAAGCATTGAGCAAAACGAACCCGTTTTAGCACCTGCAAAAATTATTCAGCACGGACAAAGTGATTACGAAGAACTTGAAGATGAAGCACTAGAGCCAGAAATAGATCTGGAACCTGTATATAAAAAGTCAAAGTGGCAAACACTTAAAGGTGTTTTTGCTATTAGTTTTATAGTGCTGGTGCTTTTAGAGTTTGCATACTCGTTAGTATTTGCTTTCGAGCAGTCAATTATTTTAGGCTGTGTTTATTTAACAGCAGTTGTAAGTGGCGTGCTGCTAATAGGGCGCTTATTGTGGCGAGAGTACCGAATGCTGCGCAGTTTAAAGCGTAACCAGCTGCACCGAGTTGAAGCCGACAGGCTTTTAAACAGCGAGCAAGTAGGCGGTGCGTTACCTTGGCTCGAAAAGCTTAATAAACACCAAGAGCTTGATAACTTTGAAACCTTTAAAAACCAAGTAGCGATGCATCACAGCGACAAAGAAATAATGACGCTGTACGCCAATAGTTTATTAATAACCCAAGACACCAAAGCTAAAAAGCTTATAAATCGTTTTGCGACTGAATCCGCACTGCTAGTTGCCCTAAGCCCACTTGCGCTGGTGGATATGATGGCTGTGCTTTGGCGCGGTACTAAGTTAATAGAACAAATTGGTAAAATTTACGGCATTGGTTTTGGCTACGCGAGCCGTATAAAGTTATACCGTATGCTGATAAAACAAGTAATGTTTGTTGGCAGCGCAGAGCTTGTATCTGACCTTGCTGCAACTGCACTAAGTGCTGAGCTTTTAGGTAAGCTTTCGGGGCGGGCTGCGCAAGGGGTCAGTGCTGGTATTTTTACAGCGCGTATTGGTTACAAAGCAATGGAGCTTAGTCGCCCATTACCAAGGCTTGAAAACAAACGCAGCTTACTAAAAGGCACTGTGCAAAGCATCGCAGGTAAAATTATGAGCCGTAAAAAGGCGGAGTCAACGTAGTAAAGGTAGTGGCAATATTTGTGTACAAACGTGCGCTGCACGGTTTTTGCACAAATAGCCATCTGAGCATCCGGCATGCTTGCTGTTTGTAAGCGCATACGTTTTGATTGTTGAATCGCAAAAACATAATAATCAAAAAAATGAGCCTACAATGAGCAAGCATCATATAAACACCCAGTGTATTCACGGACCACAAAAAGCAAACGACCCGCACGGGGCACTCACTTCTCCTTTGTATCAAACCTCTACCTTTCATTTTGAAAATGCCGCGCAGGGTGCTGCGCGTTTTGCAGGGGACGAACCTGGCTATATTTATACGCGTTTAGGAAACCCCACAACCACAGAGCTTGAACAAAAAGTTGCTCAACTAGAAAGTTGTGAAGCAGCAGCTGCAACCGCAACAGGTATGGGGGCTGTATCGGCCTCAGTACTGAGCTTTTTATCGCAAGGAGATCACCTTGTTGCCTCAAGTGCTTTATATGGTTGTACCTTTGCGTTTTTCTCGCATATGTTGCCGCGCTGGGGAATCGAAGTCACTTTTGTTGATATGACCAACGAGGACGAACTACGCGCTGCCATCAAACCTAATTCAAAAATGATATTTGTAGAAACGCCAATCAACCCCACTATGGCGGTTATTGATTTGTCACTGATTGGCGCAGTTGCTAAAGAACACAATTTAATTAGTGTGGTCGACAACACCTTTTTAACGCCGCTACTGCAATCGCCCAAAAAATACGGCATCGACATTATAATGCACAGTGCGACCAAGTACTTAAACGGCCACGGAGACGTAGTTGCCGGTATTGTATGTGGATCGCTTGAGCACATAACACACATTAAAATGACCGTACTAAAAGACATTGGTGCAACCATAAGCCCGCACGATGCATGGCTAATTAATCGAGGCCTAAAAACACTCGCTATTAGAATAGAGCGCCATTGTCAAAGCGCACAAACTATAGCGCAATATCTAGAAGCGCATCCACAAGTAAGCACCGTATATTACCCGGGGCTTAAATCGCACCCAGGTTATAAGTTTATTGGTAATCAAATGAAAGCCGCTGGTGGTGTTATTGCGTTTGAAATAAAAGGCACATTACATGATGGCGCTCAATTTATTGATAGTATGAAACTTTGTACACTTGCAGTAAGCCTCGGTGACGCAGAAACACTGATTCAGCATCCTGCATCTATGACTCACTCGCCTTATACGCCAGAGGAGCGAGCTGCCGCTGGAATAAGTGATGGGCTGATCAGACTCTCGGTTGGGCTTGAAGATGTTAACGACATTATTAGTGATTTAGACCAAGCTTTTACTAAAATTGGTTAGGTGTATTTAATTGTATACACTTAAAAATAAGCTGCAGGCCTTTATTTAAAGGTCTGTATTTTTAATGTGCCATGAGTGTAATTTTAAATTTACAATGCAAGTGATCGCGCCAAATACTGATGTTAGCCTATCTATTAAACTTTTCTTCACTTTTGCATAGTATGGGGTCATTCGATATTCAACAGGTTTGAGTATCACACTGACACCGATTTAGGGCTCACACCCAAGAAGGTACTTATGGCTAAAGCAAGTAAATACACATCCAAAACACCAGACGAAAATGGTGTTATACACTGGAGTGATGAAGAAAATAAAATTTGGTCTGAGCTTGTAGCGCGCCAACTTGCATGCATTGAAGGCAAAGCCTGCAACGAGTACATGCAAGGGTTAAAAAAGATTAACCTGCCGCACGACCGTATTCCGCAGCTAAGCGAGCTAAACGAAGTGTTACTAGCCACTACCGGTTGGCAAGTTGCACCAGTACCTGCGCTTATCGACTTTGATGAGTTTTTTAGATTACTGGCAAACAAGCAGTTTCCGGTAGCTACATTTATTCGTAGCCGCGAAGAATTTGACTACCTACAAGAGCCTGATATTTTTCATGAAATATTTGGCCATTGCGCCATGCTAACTAATCCTGACTTTGCCGAGTTTACGCATAAGTACGGGCAATTAGGTTACGCAGCGCAGAAAAAGGACCGTGTATACCTTGCGCGTATATACTGGTTTACAGTCGAATTTGGTTTAATGCAAACCGAAGATGGCCTGCGTATTTACGGCGGCGGCATTTTATCAAGCCCAGGGGAGACTCAGTACGTATACTCAAATACGCCAGAAATTAGCCCAATGAACGTGCTTGATGTACTGCGTACGCCGTACCGTATTGATATTATGCAACCACAGTACTACACCATAAATTCGATTCATGATCTGTTTGATATATCGCAAATGGATATTATGACTTTGGTTGAGCGAGCTAAAGAGCTTGGTTTGCACGACCCAAAATTTCCACCAAAAGAAAAATTAGCCAGTTAAACATTAATGCTAAAAAAGCTAAAAGTAAGGATTTAGAATGTCTTCATTAAGTGCACAAAAATGCGAAGCCTGTCATGTAGATGCGCCAAAAGTATCTGACGAAGAGTTAGCACAATTAATTACTAAAATCCCAGATTGGGTACCAGAAGTACGTGACGGCATTATGCAGCTTGAGCGAGTTTATAAATTTAAAAACTTCAAACAGGCTATCGCGTTTACTAACAAAGTAGGCGACATGGCAGAAGACGAAGGCCATCACCCAGGTTTATTAACCGAGTGGGGCAAAGTAACCGTTACATGGTGGAGCCATTCAATTAAAGGCCTACACAAAAACGACTTTATTTGCGCAGCTAAAACAGACGACGTATTTAACGCGCTGTAAACTTTTTAAAGGTTTAACCTTCGCAACAAAAAGCCCGCTAAAGTTATTTAGCGGGTTTTTTTTATATACTGTTGTCACTGGCATTTATAGAAATTGAATGAACCTTTAGCTGCTTGTCTGAAAACTTACTTTTAAGCATGTCGATGGTTTTTTCTTGTTGCCTACAAGGCGGACAAGGGCCTACATCTTCATCTATTGAGGTGTAAAACAACGTATACTTTTGCTGGGTAAAATCGGGCAATGTTGTTAATAGCTGCTCTAAATTACTTTTAATTAAATCAGAATCAGGATGGCTTTGTTTATTTTTAAAAATGGATAAAATATTTGGTAAATATTTATCAGAGTAATGCATCAACTCGCCTTTGCTGTTAAATAAAAACATTTGCGGTGCGGTATTATTAATGGGCGATTTAACCATTTGGTAATGAGAGAAACTGTACTGCTCAGCGTATGTATTTCCACCATATATAAGTAGTGTAGCTAGTAGTAATTTATACATGCTTATCCTTAAGTTAAGTTATTCCACGAATTGTTAAGTGTTTTTTTAATCTCTATAGCAATAATACATATAACCGCTAACAAAATGACTAAATGCACTGTAAGTATCGTGTTTAGGTCAAAAACGGATTGTTGAAATAAAAAAGTTTGTAGTTTTTCATGTTGGGTGAAAAATAGCGCAATAATAACTATGTGGGTTATCACAAATGCAGTGAAAAATAGCTTTAAAAATAAATAGCATATTTGGTAGCTGCGAGCGCCCATAGCACGTCTTAATGCAAGCTCTGTAGATGATTTAGCAGTAAGCTGTTTAATACTGCTGTAGTTGTATAAAAACGCAGAGAGTAGAAGAATTGAGGAACACACAACGGTAATTATTAGTAATGCATTTCTAGGGGCTTGCTCATTTTTTACTAAAGATGAAAGGGGGGTAAGTGATAAATCGTTAAAGTTAACACTTAATGCTCTTACTGCCGTTTGGAGTTCACTTTCAACTTGTGTGATGGGCGCATGAGTTTTAATTATAATTGTTTCAAAACCTGTCAGGGCACTTATTACATTATATACAGTTGGCTGAACCGGTGTGTCGGCCCCTTCATTATAAATATCATTAACAACGCCAACTACTTTATGTTTTACTTTTCCAGTATCAAATTGGGCTAATAAATAAGCTTGGCTTAGTTCTGTGCCTGCAAAGTATTGATCCCATAAAGCGCTGTTAACGACAATGTTTTGGTACTGTTGCCATTGCACACTTTGCCCAGAAATAAGCTTAGCGCCAATAGTTTTAAAGTAATGCGGGCTCACTCTATGGCTTGCGGTACTGGCGCTTTTAACCGAACTGATAGCTTGTCCGGTAACGGTGTACCATGCACTAAACCCACTGCGATCTGATAGTGGCGGGGCAGAGCTAAGTGATACTTCTTCAATAATGGGCAGTGAATTTAATTGCTGAATTAATTGTTGAGCAGAGTTATTTGCATTAAAGGCCTCGCTAGGTGATTGTGGAAAACTAAAGCTGGCAATTAGAATATTATCTGCATTAAAACCCATACTTTTATTATTTAAATTAATCTGGCTGTAAATAACCAAACTACTAATGTAAACACTTGTAATAGCAAGGCTAGTAAGTAACGAAAGCAATGAGAACACTTATACTTTTTCGCTTGTTGTTGCACTTTGGCCGCGTCCAATACTGCTGTGTACCCACCTTCGCTGAAAATAACTAAGCGCCGATAAAAAAGTAATAATAACTATGTAAAATACCGCCAGCGTAAATAATGAAAAAGAGCTGCTTAGCTTATTCAGGCTTGGTAATAAAATTGCGCTAATGCGGTCGCTCAGTGGATACAAAACGCACATTACAATAATAAGTAGTAGGCTTGTGAGTGCAATATCAATAATTTGCTGCACAAAAATGTGTGTGTTATTGGCTCCACATAGTTTGCGTATAGTTTCTTCTTGTTGCTTTTTAATTGACTCTGCACAGTAAAATGCACAAAAGGCAATAAAGCTAAATGAGAGTAAAATATAATAAAGTAACTGCAATAAGTTTAGGCGCTTTATTATTTTATTAAAGTGAGTAGGGCTAACGCCAATACCATCACTAAACTTAAGTTCGGTGTTATCAAATATAAACATTTCGTTTTGTAAGTGCTTATTTAGCAAGCTTAAAAAGAGTGTTTTATTTTTAACGTTTCCTAAAATATACGTAAATGTATCTGGGGTCAGGCTACTTTCTTGAGGCAAAATGCGCTTGAGTTGCGAGTAAGAAATAAGGAGTTTAGGTTCATAGGCACGTTTAAAGCTTTTAAACTCTTTTGGCATTACAGCAACAATGTTTATGCTTTTATTATTAACAGCAAGCTGTTAATAATAATATCAGTGACACCTTTAAAATGAGTATGCCAAAACGAATAGCTAATGGCGGCACTTAGTGCGCTGCCTTGTTTTGGGAAATCTAGCTTCTCAAAGCTGCCTAAAGCAGGAATGATACCTAATTGTTTATAACCCCCCGATATAAAGCTTACCTTAACAGGCTCGCTATCATGATTAACCGAAAGCTTTAATGATAAATCAATAGAGCGTTCAAAAACGCCGACTAAATTTTGGTGCAATAAGGTTATTTCATCAAAAATGTACTCATCAACGGGTAAGTCATTTTGAGTGTCACTTAAGTAAACTTGTTTAATGTTGTGGATGTTATTTATTGCCGTGTGATCGGCTGATAAAAACTGACTATGAATATGATTTATATTTAAAATTAAACACAAAGGAATACTCAGCAACAAACAGCTAAGCCATAATTTAGTATTTTGCTTAGCATATTTTAGCCAGTTTAAGGTCAGATCAGTAATTAAGCTCAGCATCAAAAACCTTGCGCACTAAGCTGTCCGTCTTGAATATACAAACGCGTTTTTGCTGTTTTAGCATGGTTTTCATCATGTGTTATTAAGCAAATTGTTTTGCCATCGTCGTTTAGCTTATTGAGTAACTGATATATTTGTTCGCTATTACTCGAATCTAAATTACCCGTTGGCTCATCGGCTAAAATAATAGAAGGCTCATTTATTAATGCTCTAGCAATAGCAACTCTTTGTTGTTGCCCGCCTGACAATTGGCTTGGCTTTCTATCAATAAATTCAAGCATATTTACTTTATTAAGCGCAGCTTCTACTTTTTTTTGGTAATCCTTCCTAGGCACCGATTTGTTGTAACTGAGTGGCAAAGCCACGTTATCAAATACGCTTAAATGATTTAATAAATTAAAGTTTTGAAATATAAAACCAAGTTCTCTGTTTTTAATGGCTGCAATAGAGTCGGGTGTTAAGTCTGCTGTGTTAGTGCCTAAAATAGTGTATTGCCCTTGGCTAGGTAAGTTTAGTAAACCTAAAATAGAAAGTAGGGTACTTTTACCACTGCCAGAAGTACCAGTTATTGCAATGTAGTCACCACTGTTTATTTTAAAACTTACAGCTTTGAGGGTATCAATTTTGGTATTAGGGTATTGATAAAAAATATTATTAAACTCTATTAACGGATAACTCATAACTGACACCTCATTAAAATACTTCTTTCAAATCAAGGTAACTTTGAGTGGCATAAGCTGCTGGTAGTAATAAAACATAGTTACCTTGTAGCGACTCATCAAAGCTTAAAGTGTCTTGCTCAGTCGTTTTGTAATTTATATGAGTAAGAATAGCTTTGCTGGAGGGCGTTATTTCATATACTTTCCACAGACTGTAGTTATCAAAATCATTCGGTTTTTTAATGTTTTGAGCTACTAAAGATTGCTCCAAATAAATATGAGCTTCTATTGCTTGGCTGCTTCTAAGCCATGATGGAGGGGAAGCGTCTAATACTAAAAATACATTAATAGCGCCATTTCTTATTACCGTATCAATATAATCAACCTTAGCTGCAATTGTGCCACTGGGTGTAACTATGTCTGCTTTTTGGCCAATTTTTAACTGAGTGGATGAATACTGAGGGACTTGTATTTTAGCCAGTAAGTTGTCGGTCTCTATTAACTCAAACAGCGATTGCCCTTGAGTAACCGCTTGACCTAATTTAGCTAAGTTTTGGCTTACGGTACCGTCAAAGTTTGCTGTGAGTGTTAGTTGCTCTTGACGCCTTTGTAAATAGCTAAGTTTGTTTTTTGAGATGTTTACTTTGTTATCAAGCGCAATTAATTGCTGATCAAATGCCTCTTTAAATAGACTAAGTTCACCATTTTTGGCATTAACTTCAAGTTCACTTTGCTTGTAAAGCATTTCGCTTTGCTTAAAGCGAATTGCAGAAATAATACCTTGTTCCATTAAGACTTTATTAGCATTTAATTCAAGCGCTTGCTGCTGCAATGCCATTTTAGCTTTTGATAAGTCGACTTTAATTTGCGAGAGCTTAATTGCTAAATTACTTTTATCAATAGCTACTTGGGATTCTAAATTAAGCTGCTCATAACTCGCATTATGTATATCTTGTTCCAATTCGTAGTTAGTTAGCTTTGCTAATACTTGGCCTTTTTTTATAGCTTGCCCTTCACGAATTGTAAGTGTGTTGATATTGCCTTTTAGCGGCGCAGACAAAAGCTCTCTTTGTGTAGGCTCTATTGTACCAATCCCTTTTAATACATTGGGTAATGATACTTGAGAGACTAATATTGGCTTTAAATAACGTTCAGGAATATCATTTGAGAAAAGTAGTATCTTAATTAAATAACCCAAAGCCAATAACAACAATAAAGCCGCAATAGCGATAGGGTATCTACTTTTTTGTTTAACGATTAAATACTCTTCCATTAGTACAACCTACTTGTGCTTTTGTTATTTTAAAATGTGGTAAACGCTGTTTTAGTTAGGATTTTTATTTTCCTTAAGTAAAGGGTGTAAGGGTAAGCTAGCTGAGTAATATTTTTTAGCTGGCAGTTAATGGTTTGATTTATCACCAACTCCGTTCCCAAAACACATTCAGTTATATCACCACTAAGTTAACTATGTAAATTTTATTTTAATGGAATTTAGTGGAAGAAAGGTTTGATTATCTTGTTTGTTGATGAAGCAGGGCAAGGTAATTACTACGTTGCTACATAAAAGCACTTTTTTTATAAGTGATCTTAGGTTTAGGGGGGATTGCTAACAATGAGCAGTAGCTCGGGATTAATTTTATCGACGTAGGAAGGGTTGAGTGAAACGAAACCCAACGGTTATCTGAAAGTTGCCTTTGAACTTAAAACTTTAGGCTTATATGGGTTAGTATCAACTCCTAACTCGTAGAGTTTTTTATTAAAAAATAAATTGTCTAACATATCATTAAAGACGGGGTCATTAGCTGCAAATTTACAACACGGTCCAAGTATAATTGTGTCAATTATATTTATTCGAAAACTTACTTCAAGATAGCTTTTAATAAAGCCATTAGAGTTTATGAATTTCACATCTTGAGGTGGTGGCAGTTTTTCAATGAAAGAAACTAACCTTACTTCACCTTCGTCTATAAAAGCCTCATTTTTACCTGTTGTTATAAATGCGATAAAGTTATCAAGAAAGTTACTTCTAGCCTCAAATTCAAATTGATCACTATCAAAAGTTGAGGCTAATTTTAATAAGTTTTGTGCTTCTGTGTTTAATTCTCCTTGTTTGTAAACGCAATTCCCAGCAATGCGGTAAGTATTATTTAGACAGTGTCGTAATGCTGATAAATTGATACTAAAACATATTCCTGTACCGTTATCTGCATATCCCCGCCACTGGCTTAAAGAATCTGGGTTTTTACTAAAGCTCATTATATGTATATAGTGATTTTCAATATGCTTTTTGAAAAACTTAATATTTTTAATGCCTTTATTAAACCCTTCATTTGAAATATTTAATTTTTTCATTAACTCAGGTTTTTGTTTTTCTAAATTTAAAAGAAGATTAATATTATGATCTATCTCTGTATAGTCATTCATTGCTCTTGCATCGCCAAACCGAAAGGTTCTGCTATTCACAATAGAGATAAAAGCATCCAAAGATGTGTAGTGATAGACTAGCTCGTTACTTTCTTCAGTATCCATATGATCAACTCTCCATTTAATAATAGAAAACGTTCAGATAACAAAAAAAGCTCTAGACCCAAAGGGCTTAGAGCTTTTCTATATACAATTAAAGTTTAGCTAAAACACTTAACTTAAAAGTATCGTTGGGTTTCGTTTCCCTCAACCCAACCGACTGTTACTCATCAATTGAGCGTAGTAGGGCGTTGATGCCTACTTTTTCACGTGTTTGTTTGTCTACTTTTTTAACGATGATTGCAGCGTAAAGGCTGTGGGTGCCATCTTTTGACGGTAGTGCGCCTGGAACAACTACTGCCCCTGCTGGTACGCGGCCGTAGTGAATTTCGCCGGTTTCGCGGTCATAAATACGAGTGCTTTGGCTGATGTAAACGCCCATTGAAATTACTGCGCCTTCTTCAACAATTACGCCTTCAACAATTTCAGAACGTGCGCCAATAAAGCAGTTGTCTTCAATGATAGTTGGATTAGCTTGTAGAGGCTCTAAAACGCCGCCTATGCCTACGCCACCTGATAAATGTACGTTCTTACCAATTTGTGCACATGAGCCTACAGTCGCCCATGTATCAACCATGGTGCCGTCGTCAACGTATGCGCCAATATTTACGTACGATGGCATAAGTACGACGTTTTTACCTACAAAGCTGCCTTTACGTGCTACTGCGTTTGGTACTACGCGCATACCACCTTGCTGAAATTGCTCTGGCGTGTAGTCGCTAAATTTAAGTGGTACTTTGTCGTAAAACTGGTTTACGCCGTCGTTCATTGGTTGGTTGTCGCGAATACGAAACGACAGTAAAACGGCTTTTTTAAGCCACTGGTGTACAACCCATTCACCTGATATTTTTTCAGCAACGCGTGCTGCGCCGCTATCAAGCAAATCAAGTGCGTCGATAATAGCTTGTTTTACGTCGCTTGATACTGTGCTTGGGCTAATGCTATCGCGGTTGTCCCATGCGTTTTCGATCATCGTTTTTAAATCTGACATGTGTGTCCTCTATTCTGTTTCGGCGTTGAATTTTTTACGTAATGCCTGATGAATTTTTGCTTGCTCTTCATCAGTCAGCGCTTGGTATTCGTTATTAGATACAACAAAGAAATCCTCTGCACGTTCACCTACCGTTGTAATACGGGCAGCGTGAATGTGTAGTAAATGCGCTTGGAAAACTTCGGCTATTTTGGTTAGTAAACCTTGTATATCGACGGCTTGAATTTCTATTAAGCTACGGTCTTTGCGTGCATGTGGGCGCAACACAATTTTAGGTTTAATATTAAAATCTTTAAAGCGTTGAGAGCGGCTCTTTTTAAAGCGAATTTTTTTACGCGGATCGCTAAGTGCTTGCTCAAGCCCGCGTTTAATTGATTGCGCTCGACCACTTGCAATAGGGTCGCCACTTACTTCAAGTATTACAAAGCTAAACAGGACGTAACCATCTTTTGTGGTCAGTACTTGCGCGTGCTGTATTTGTGCTTTTTTAGAGCCAATTACACTCACTAATCTCGCAAAAAGCGCACCAGAGTAGGGGCTGTATACAAATACTTGTGTACCCCCATGCATTGCTTTGTTAGATACAATGACACTGGGTTGGCTTAAATCGGTGCTAGTTAATAAATGCTCACTTTGCCACGATATTTGCTGTTCGCTAAAGGCGGTAAAGTAGTTGGCTTTAAAGCGACTCCAAATTAAATCAATTTTATTCTCAGGGTAACCTAAGTTGAGTAGACGTTGTTTAGCTTGGTGCTTTTTATCGCGAATTTGGTCGCGCTGATCCATTGGGTTTTCAAGCCCTAAGCGTAATGCGCGCTGCGTGTGCAAGTACAATTCACGCAGTAGGGTGTTTTTCCAATCGTTCCATAAGTTGTCGTTGGTTGCACGGATGTCGGCAACGGTTAAACAATATAAATAGTCGAGTTGGCGCTCTGTTTTAATACGTGTTGCAAAGTCTTTTATTACAGCAGGGTCGTTAATATCTTTACGCTGCGCGGTAACCGACATAAGTAAATGGTTACTTACAAGCCATGCTACTAATTTTGCATCAGAGGATGAAAAACCATGTAGTTTAGCAAAGGCTATAGCATCAACAGCGCCAAGTTCAGAGTGATCTCCCCCTCGTCCCTTAGCAATGTCGTGAAATATACCGGCTAAATAAAGTAGCTCTGGTTTGTCCATTCGAGTGACTATTTCACTACAAATAGGAAACTCGCTAATGCCAGTTTTATCAAAGTATTCGTAAATATTTTTGATTAATTTGTGAGTATGCTCATCTACGGTGTAGGCGTGAAACAAATCGAACTGCATTTGTCCAAATATATTACGCCACTGCGGTAAGTAGGCGGCAAGCATGCCGTGTTTGTGCATTAACGTAAATGCGCGGCCCATACCATTAGGGTGTTTAACTAAGCGTAAAAAAGCTTCACGACAGGCTGCATAATCTTGTAAATCCCCCAATAAACGGCGGCGTACTTGGCGGATTGTACGAATAGTGCTTGGGTAAATATGCGTTATTGCAGGGTTGTCTGCTATGTGCTCAAACAATACAAAAAGTTGGTCACGTCTAAAAAATACAGATGGATCTTTTACGCGTATTTGATGGCCCACTTGCTCAAAGTTTCTGTCGAGTACTATCACCGTTTTTTCACTACTTTCGGGCATGATACTTTGCTCAAAGTATGAAAGTAGCATTTGGTTAAGTTCGCGCACGCGGCTCATTATTCTAAATAAGCGCTTCATCATACGCTCAACAGAGGCTTTACCGTCGCTACCAAAACCTAAAATTTCGGCGGCTTGTGGTTGATGATCAAACAATAAGCGGTTTTCAGCCCGACCTGCGGCTAGATGCAGTGCAAAGCGAATATTCCATAGGTTCTCTAGGCACTCTGAAAGCTCTTGAAACTCTTCATGGGTTAAGTAGCCGTGACTTATTAACTCTTGCAGGGTTTCGGTTCTAAAGTGCTTTTTTGCGACCCAAATAATGGTTTGCAAGTCGCGCAGGCCACCGGGGTTTTCTTTAATGTTTGGCTCAAGATTATACGCGGTGCCATGGCACTTTTTGTGACGTAAGTTTTGTTCTTGAACTTTGGCAGTAAAAAACTCACCGGAGCGCCATACGGGGGTTTCTAGAATATGCGTTTTGAGTTTTTCAAACTCAATATGATTACCAAAAATAAGGCGGCTTTCGAGTAAACTGGTGGCAAAAGTAACGTCTTCACGTTTTTGCTCAATGGCTTGTTCTATCGTGCGCACGCTGTGGCCAATCTCTAAGTTGAGATCCCATAGCATGGTGACAAACTGGCCTATTTTTTCGCATATTTCTTCGCTTGGTGGTTTAGTTACAAGCAATAAAAAATCGATGTCGGAGTAGGGATGTAGCTCGCCACGTCCGTATCCGCCTACTGCTATTAGTGCTAAATCAGGTTCGCGCGCTAAGTCGTAAACATGAAAAAGCTTAATTAGTAGGCGGTCAATAAACTCAGCCCGGGCATTAATTAAATTCCCAACCGGTTGTTTAGAAAATTCGTTATGTAACCATTTATAAAAATAGCTAGAACAATCGCGATAATCACTAAGTTGCTCTGCATCGCTGAGCAACTTTTTTACTTTGTTGGGTAATGCCACGTGGGCTGGCTCCTAATTTCTTATTTATTATTAGTGTTCTATGATCCTGTCGATAGTATCATCTGATCGTAGCGTTAAAATTTCAACACCATTTTCAGTCACTAATAAAGTATGTTCCCACTGTGCAGACAAGCTGCGGTCGCGAGTTACTACAGTCCAATCATCTTTAAGTAGCTTACATTGGCGTTTACCCGCATTAACCATTGGTTCAATTGTTAAGCACATGCCCGCTTTTAAAGTTTCGCCAGTACCCGCTTTACCGTAGTGCATTACTTGTGGTTCTTCATGAAATCCTGCGCCAATACCGTGGCCGCAATATTCACGAACAATAGAGTAATTAAAACTTTCTGCATATTTTTGAATAGCAGAGCCAATATCACCTAAGCGCACACCTGGTTTTACCATTTTAATAGCAAGGTATAAGCTTTCTTGTGTTACTTCTGCAAGACGCTTAGCTTGGATGTTTGGTGTACCAACGTGGAACATTTTAGAAGTATCGCCGTGGTAGCCATCTTTAATGACAGTGACGTCAATATTTACGCTGTCGCCTTCTTTTAATGCTTTGTCATTTGGAATTCCGTGACAAATAACATGATTAACTGACGTACAAACTGATTTTGGAAAGCCATGATAATTTAACGGAGCAGGGATTGCTTGTTGCACATTAACAATATAATCATGACAAAGTGTATTTAGCTCATCGGTGGTAACACCCGGCACTACATGAGGGCCGATCATTTCAAGTACATCGGCCGCTAAGCGCCCAGCTACGCGCATTTTCTCTATTTCTTCAGGGGTCTTGATAATAGCGCTCATTGAGGCTCCAAAGTTGAGTTTCTAACATTTATCGCCGAACAAATTTTGCACGCGACGTTGAGTATTTAATTTTAATATGGTATAAAGCGCGCCGTCTTTTTACAAATAAATTCTTAAATGATTTTTTGTATTTAAGGCAAACACAATTTTATTTTAACACACACACGTATCGTCACATACACTTGGGTGCATTTGAAGTTTAATTACTTCGGTGTTGGTGCTATGGGATATGTGGAGGCCTAACCCTAAACAACTATAGAGGATCTATAAAATGGCAAACGTTTCAATGCGCGATATGCTTCAAGCTGGTGTTCACTTTGGTCACCAAGCACGTTACTGGAACCCTAAGATGAAGCCTTTCATCTTCGGCACACGTAACCGTGTACATATCATCAACCTTGAGCAAACTGTACCAATGTTCAACGACGCACTTAAGTTTTTATCAAGTGCTGCAGCTAACAAAGGTAAAGTTCTTTTCGTTGGTACTAAGCGCGCAGCAAGCGACGCAGTTAAAGCAGCTGCTTTAGAAAGCGATCAGTTCTTCGTAAATCACCGTTGGTTAGGTGGTATGTTGACTAACTGGAAAACTGTACGTCAATCAATCAAGCGTCTTAAAGACCTTGAAGTACAAAGCCAAGACGGTACTTTCGAGAAATTAACTAAGAAAGAAACGTTAATGCTTAACCGCGAAATGGAAAAGCTTGAAAAGAGCCTTGGTGGTATCAAAAACATGGGCGGTCTTCCAGACGCGCTTTTCGTTATCGATGCTGACCACGAGCACATTGCTATCCGTGAAGCAAACAACCTAGGTATCCCTGTTGTTGCAATCGTTGATACTAACTCTAACCCAGACGGCGTTGATTACATCGTTCCTGGTAACGATGACGCTATCCGTGCTGTAAGCCTTTACACTAGCGCTGTTGCAGCTGCTATCACTGAAGGTCGCGAGAATAACATCGTTGCTCAAGCTGAGAAAGACGATTTCGTTGAAGCTGAGTAATTAGCTATCATCAAGTCTTCATCTTTTTAAGGTGAAGACTTGTTATTCTTGTAGAGCGGGTAACCCGCTTATCTAAACCAGATTTCAGATTTGAGGATTTACTAATGGCTGTAACTACTGCCCTAGTTAAAGAATTACGCGAGCGCACAGGCGCTGGCATGATGGATTGTAAAAAAGCGTTAACTGAGACTGATGGCGACATCGAGTTAGCGATTGAAAACATGCGTAAAAGTGGCGCTGCTAAAGCTGCTAAAAAAGCAGGTAACATTGCTGCTGAAGGTACTATCATCATCAAGCAAAACGCTGGTGTTGCAGTACTAGTAGAAGTTAACTGTCAAACAGACTTCGTTGCAAAAGACGTAAGCTTTTTAGCATTTGCTGATAAAGTTGCTGAAGCTGCAATTGCTGACACTCTTACTATCGAAGACTTACAAGCTAAGTTTGAAGAAGACCGTGTTGAGCTAGTAACTAAAATTGGCGAAAACATCAACGTACGTCGTCTGCAGTACATCGCTGGTGAAAACCTAGTTGAGTACCGTCATGGCGACCGTATCGGTGTTGTTGTTGCAGGTGTTGCTGATGAAGAAACACTTAAGCACGTTGCAATGCACGTTGCTGCTTCACGTCCAGAGTACTTAACTCCTTCTGACGTACCAGCTGACGTTGTAGAAAAAGAAAAGCAAGTACAAATCGAAATCGCGATGAATGAAGGCAAGCCTGCTGAAATCGCTGAGAAGATGGTTGTTGGTCGCATGAAAAAATTCACTGGTGAGGTTTCTCTTACTGGTCAAGCTTTCATCATGGAACCTAAAAAATCTGTTGGCGATATTCTTAAAGAGAAAAACGCAACAGTTACTGGCTTTGTACGTGTAGAAGTTGGTGAAGGTATCGAGAAGAAAGAAGAAGATTTTGCTGCTGAAGTTGCTGCTCAAATTGCAGCTGCTAAAGGTCAGTAAGATTAACTATTTGTGATGCAAAAGGAAATTAGATGCAATTAAAGTACTATTTGGTTTTGCTTCACAGCTAGAAATTCTTTAAAATAACCGCGCTTTTATGTTTAACATAAGCGCGGTTATTTTTTATCCATAATTCAATAAAAGTTGGCCCCTATACTATGACTATCAATCGCAAACCTATTTTTAGACGTGTTCTTCTCAAATTAAGTGGTGAAGCTTTAATGGGAGACGAAGGCTTCGGCATCGACCCTAAAGTTTTAGACCGTATGGCACAAGAAATTAAAGAGCTAGTAGAGCTTGACGTAGAAGTGGGTTTAGTTATTGGTGGAGGTAACTTTTTACGCGGTGGTTCACTTGCAGAAGCAGGTATGAACCGCGTAGTAGGCGACCACATGGGTATGCTTGCAACGGTTATGAATGGCCTTGCAATGCGTGATGCGCTACACCGTGCATTTGTAAACTGTCGTTTAATGTCGGCTATTCCGCTAAATGGTGTATGTGACGCTTATAACTGGGCTGAAGCAATTAGTTTATTGAAAACTGGCCGCGTTGTTATTTTTGCAGCGGGCACCGGTAACCCATTTTTTACTACCGATTCTGCAGCGTGTTTACGCGGTATCGAAATTGAAGCGGATACAGTAATTAAAGCGACTAAAGTGGATGGTGTGTACAGTGATGATCCTGTTAAAAACCCAGAAGCGACGCTTTACAGCCACTTAAGCTACAATGAAATCATTGAAAAAGAATTAAAAGTTATGGATTTAGCGGCATTTACTCTAGCCCGCGATCACAATATGCCATTGAGCGTATTTAATATGAATAAATCAGGCGCGCTAAAACGCGTAATTATGGGTGAAGAAGAAGGAACACTAATTTCTTCACAAGCCTCAGATGAAATAATCAAATAATTAGGATTAAACCGTGATTAACGATATTCAAAAAGACGCGCAAGCGCGCATGCAAAAAAGTGTAACTGCACTAGGTAGCCAATTATCTAAAATTCGTACTGGCCGTGCACATCCTGCAATCCTAGATGGCATTATGGTGTCGTACTACGGTGCACCAACGCCTTTAAACCAAGTTGCTAACGTAACAATTGAAGATTCTCGTACACTTGCTATTGGTGTATTTGATAAGTCTTTAGCGCAAGCTGTTGAAAAAGCAATTATGGCGTCTGACTTAGGTTTAAACCCTATGTCGGCAGGTACTGTTATTCGTGTACCACTTCCTCCACTTACAGAAGAGCGTCGTAAAGACCTAATCAAAATTGTACGTGGCGAAGTTGAAGGCGGTCGTGTTGCTATTCGTAACATTCGTCGTGATGCTAATGGCGATGTAAAAGGTTTATTAAAAGATAAAGAAATATCTGAAGATGAAGCGCGTCAATCAGATGATGCGATTCAAAAACTTACAGATAAGTTTATCAAAGAAATGGATACTCTATTAGCTGCTAAAGAAGCAGAGTTAATGGAAATCTAAGTAAGTCCCTGTTTATCTTTTGAGGTTAAATTTGCAGTAGTGTGTTTGGCTTTAAGGCAAGGCAGAGCCTACGTAGTGTGGTTATTTCCCATTGTTAGGTGATAGCAATGCATAAAATCTAAAAACGCGCTTCCCAAAGGGTTCTGCCTAGATTGAATAAATTACAATCCTGAAAGGTCGACAGGACCTATTAAAATTATTAGTTTTGAAACGCCGTCTAGGGTATACTAGGCGGCGTTTTTTTATGGAATACTCGATATTTATGGTTCTAGATGCTGACACAATTTCACAGCAATGTTTACCCAAACATGTTGCTATCATCATGGATGGGAACGGACGTTGGGCGCAAGCTAGAAATAGACCTCGTGTGTATGGGCATAAAAAAGGCGTAGACGCAGTTCGTCAATCTGTTCAGTTTTGTACTAAATTAGGGATACAATCGTTAACCTTATTTGCTTTTAGTAGTGAAAACTGGCGCCGCCCTGAAGACGAAGTAAACACTTTAATGGAGCTTTTCTTATTTGTTTTAACAAAGGAAGTTAAAAAGCTTCATAAAAACAATGTAAAACTGACCATTATTGGAGACTTATCACGATTTTCTGAAGGATTACGTAGCAAGGTAGACGCTGCGCATAAGCTGACTGAAAATAATACCGGATTGCGCTTAAATGTTGCAGCTAATTACGGTGGTCGTTGGGATATGGCTAACGCGGCTAAACAACTTGCTTTGCAAGTTGCGCAAGGCACACTCAACGCAGAAGATATTACAGAAGAGCGCTTAGCACAGCATATGAGCATGGCAGATCAGGCAGAACCTGATTTACTTATTCGCACTGGTGGCGATGTTCGTATTAGTAATTTTTTACTATGGCAAGTTGCTTATGCAGAACTTTACTTTACCGAAACACTTTGGCCTGATTTTAATGAAGCAGCATTTGCTGAGGCTATAGCGTGTTACGTTGCCAGAGAGCGACGTTTTGGTTGTACGGGCGAACAAATAAAACAATTACTCGCTCAAACCTAAATAGAATAAGGGTCACATTTTGTTAAAACAACGAATTTTAACCTCACTTGTGCTTGCACCATCGGCATTAGCTTTGGTTTTTTATACACCGCTTACGTTATTTAGTTACTTTGCCGGTGCAATAGTATTATTAGGCGCATGGGAATGGTCTGCGTTTATGGGTTTATGCGATAAGCTCAAACGTGGTGCTTTTGTTGTATTGATTGCAGCCTTACTAGGCCTGCTTAATTTACATTGGCCTATTGAATCACTATGGGAAAGTGGCAAGCTAGTAGGTGATGCGAATTACTTATTTACGCTTTCGTTTGCTTGGTGGATTGTTGCTAGTTATTTAATTTGGCGCTATCCAGAAATGGCTAAAGCGTGGAATGAAGGTCTAGTAATGCGTGGCATTGCAGGTTTATTAACACTTGTGCCGTTATGGCTTGCACTAAATACGCTGCGCAGTGCGCAATATGCTGAATCAACACATTTTGGCTCTGTACTTATTTTAGTCGTATTGGGTATTGTGTGGAGTGCAGACGTTGGTGCTTATTTTTCAGGTAAGAGCTTTGGTAAGCATAAACTTATGCCAAAAGTGAGCCCTAATAAAACAATTGAAGGCTTAGCAGGCGGTGTAGTCGCTTCTATCATTTTTGTTTTAGCATTTTGTCACTTTACCGATGTTGATTTAGGTGTTTGGCCTATCTACGCGATAATGACTGCATTTATTGCATTGTTCTCTGCGGTAGGTGATTTACTTGAAAGCATGTTTAAACGTGAAGCTGGTTTAAAAGATAGCGGCCGTTGTTTACCTGGGCACGGCGGTATTTTAGATCGCATTGACAGCTTAACGGCTGCAGCTCCAATGTTTGTAATGTGCTATGCGTGGACTCTTAGTTTATGAGCCAAAAGCAATTGCTGGTTATTTTAGGCGCAACAGGTTCAATTGGTTTAAGTACACTAGATGTTGTATCGCGCAATAAAGAGTTATTTGATGTTTTTGTTTTAGCTGCAGGGCAAAACGCAAAAAAAATGGCTGAGCTGTGTATTGAACACGAACCACTTTATGCGATTATGGCTACCCAGCAAGCCGCTGAGCAGTTATCTGCTTATTTAGCTAATACACCATGCCAAACGCTTGTTATGCACGGCGAGCAAGCAATGTGCGACTTATGTGCTCACCCAGATGTTGATGTCGTGATGTCGGCAATTGTAGGTGCAGCTGGTTTACTGCCAACATTAAGTGCAGTAGAAGCAGGTAAAAAAGTACTCCTTGCTAATAAAGAATCGTTAGTTATGTCAGGTCAGTTGTTTATTGATAAAGTTAAACAACATAAAGCGACCTTGCTGCCAATTGATAGCGAACATAATGCTATTTTTCAATGTCTACCTTCTTCGTTACAAAGTGCCAAAGGCGATCAAAATTTACAGCAACATGGCGTAAGTAAAATTTTGCTTACCGGTTCTGGTGGCCCGTTTTTAACGCGCGATATAAACACACTAAAAGATGTAACTGTAAGTGAAGCCGTGGCGCATCCTAACTGGTCGATGGGTCAAAAAATATCAGTAGACTCGGCCACTATGATGAATAAAGGCTTAGAGTTTATTGAAGCTAAGTGGTTATTCAATTGCGACACCAGTGATATAGACGTAGTGATTCATCCACAAAGTATTATTCACTCAATGGTGCAATATCATGACGGTTCTATTTTAGCGCAAATGGGTAACCCTGATATGCGCACGCCAATTGCCCATGCACTTGCATACCCTGAGCGAATTAATGCAGGCGTTAAACCGTTAAACTTCTCTGATATATGTGATTTCTCATTCACCAAGCCTGACTTTTCTCGCTATCCAAATTTACAATTAGCGATTGATGCGTGTAGTGCAGGGCAGGGCGCGACTACAACGGTTAATGCTGCAAATGAGATAGCAGTAAGTGCATTCTTAAACGGTAAAATTGGTTTTACTGATATATACAAAATAAATGCACAAACGCTTGAATCTGCAACGTATACCAATGTACAAAGCTTAGATGAAATTTTAGAGTGCGATAAATTAGCGCGTATTAGCGCTTCAGAATTTATAACAAAAGTGACGCATTAATATGTTTGATTTTTTTTGGAATCTTGGCTCATTTATTTTAGCGCTTGGTATTTTAGTGGCCATACATGAATATGGCCATTTTTGGGTTGCACGAAAAATGGGCGTTAAAGTGCTGCGTTTTTCAATTGGCTTTGGTAAGCCACTATTAAAATGGCACGATAAATATAATACCGAATATGTGATTGCGGCTATTCCATTAGGCGGTTATGTAAAAATGCTTGATGAGCGTGTTGATGACGTGCCGGCAAACCAACGTCATTTATCGTTTAACGCTAAATCTGTACAAGCACGTATTGCCATAGTTGCAGCGGGTCCAATGGCCAACTTTTTGTTTGCCATTTTTGCTCTTGCTGTAATGTATATGGTGGGTGTGCAGTCGGTAAAGCCTGTGGTAGGTAGTATTACCGAGGGTAGCCGGGCAGAGCAAGCGGGCATTATGCCTTCTCAACATATTATAAAAATTGGTGATGATGATATAACGACCTGGCAAGATGCCACGTTTGCACTTATGTCTAATTTAGGTGAAGAAAGCGTTGAAGTGATAGTGCGCGATAAAAACCTTCAACCACGTGTTAAAACGCTTAATTTAGAGGGGTGGAAACTAGATCAGCAAGACGTGCCACCATTAAGCTCGTTAGGTATTGTACCGTTTAGACCTCAAGCAACTTTAACAATTGCCGCCGTAACTAAAGACTCAGCTGCAGAACACGCTAATTTACAAGTTAATGACAAAATTTCGGCTGTAAACGGTGAAACAATAAGCAATTGGCAGCAATTAGTTAATCTTATTACGCAATCAGCTAACAAATCTTTACAATTTAGTGTAAAAAGACAAGATACTATAAAAGCCATTACAGTAACCCCTAAAGGGCGCATTGATAATAACGGTATTGAGCAAGGCTTTTTAGGCGTTGCTCCTGTTGTACAGCAATGGCCTGATGGTTATGTAGAGACTAGACATTACGGCCCGCTCGATAGTATCGTGCGAGGCACAAAAGAAACGTGGCGCTTAATTACACTCAGTTTTGATATGATTGGTAATTTAATTACAGGCCAGGTTTCGGTTAAGAATTTAAGTGGCCCTGTGGGCATTGCAGTAGGCGCTGGAACTAGCGTAAGCTATGGGTTAGTGGCCTTTTTAAGCTTTTTAGCCTTAATAAGCGTTAACTTGGGTGTATTTAATTTATTACCCTTACCAGTGCTTGATGGTGGACACTTAATGTATTACATAATTGAACTTTTTCGTAAAAAGCCGGTCTCTGAAAAGACACAAGAGTTTGGTTTTAAAGTGGGCGCCTTGTTGCTCATTTTTCTAACATGTTTCGCTTTGTTCAATGATGTATCGCGTTTGTAGTTTTACAGCGTGGCAAATTACTAATTAGAACACGATTGTAAAGCACCACTTTAGTAGGGTGTTATGCGGTAATACAGTTGTAAAGGATAAAGATAATAAAATGGCTATAAAAAAACATTTGGCAGTAACAAGTTTATTGGGTGCAAGTTTTGCAGCCCTAGGCCAAAACTCCTTTATTGTTGAAGACCTGAAAGTTGAAGGTTTGCAGCGTGTAGCACTTGGTGCAGCGCTAACACATATTCCTATTAACGTAGGCGATAATGTTGATGACTATACGATTTCAAAAACAATAAAGTCACTTTATCGTTCTGGGCACTTTGATAACATAAAAGCCCTTCGTGATGGCAACAACGTTATTTTTAAAGTAACGGAACGTCCAACCATCAGCTTCATTGAGTTTGAAGGCAATAAAGACATTAAAGACGAGCAGCTTAATGAGTCTCTTGATCAGCAAGATATTCGCCAAGGTGAACCACTTGATAAAACCGTTATCGATAGTATCGAAAAGGGCTTAGTTGAGTTTTTCCACAGTATTGGTAAATACAACGCTAAAGTAGATATCAGCATTACTAAATTGCCTCGTAACCGCGTTAAACTTAAATTAGAGTTTGATGAAGGTGATGCTGCTTCTATCCGACAAATTAACTTAGTGGGTAATGAACTTTTTTCTAATGAAGAGCTTCTTAAACTTGCTGAATCGCAGCAAGATTTACCTTGGTGGCAGTTTATGGGTAGCGATCGCTACCAAAAGCAAACCATTGAAGGCGACTTAGAAAAAATTCGTAGTTATTATTTAGACCGTGGTTACCTACGTTTTAATATCGATTCAACGCAAGTATCAGTGAGCCCTGAACGTGAATCAGTTTACGTTACAGCTAACTTAACTGAAGGCGTAAAATATACCGTTAAAGGCTTTGACTTTATTGGTGACTTGCTTGGCCGTGAAGACTTAATTAAAAGTGTTATCCCACTTAGAGCGGGTGAGCTTTACAATGGCTCAGTCGTTACTTCGTCAGAAGAATTTATTAAAAGCTATTTAGCACGTTTTGGTTACGCTAACGCTGAAGTACGTACAATTCCAGAAATTGACGACGAAAAGCAAGAAGTACAACTAACACTATCGGTTAATCCAGGTAAGCGTGTATACGTTCGTCGTATTATTGTTGGTGGTAACCAAAATACAGCTGATGAAGTACTTCGCCGTGAAATGACACAACTTGAAGGCGCCTGGTTATCTAATCAAAACCTTGAGCGTTCAAAACTACAAATTCAACGTTTGCCTTATATGGAAACTGTTGATTTTAACGTAGTGCCTGTACCAGGTGTGGATGACCAAGTAGATGTAGACTTTACTGTAAAAGAGCAATCAGCGGGTAGCTTTAATGCTGGTCTTGCTTATGGTTCTTACTTAGGTCTGCAGTTTAATATTGGTGTAACAGAATCTAACTTTTTAGGCACAGGTAACCAAATTGGTTTAAACCTTAACACGTCTACAGGTTCTGAAAGCTTAAGCTTATCGTACACAGACCCATACTTTACGCCAGATGGTGTATCGCAAGGCAGTAGCATTTTTTACAGAAACTACGATGCAAGTAAATTTAGCCTTGTTGAGTACAAATCAAAAAGTTATGGTTTAGGCACAAATATTGGTTTTCCAATTGATGCTGTAAATCGTGTTAACTTTGGCGCCCGTTGGATTAAAGAAGAGCTTTCGGATATTGCAGAGTACGAGCAAACGCGTGTACTTCGTGAAACATTCTTAGATCCAGACAACCCAGATGCAGGCTTTGACTTTACTAAGTATGAGCTGAGTGTTGGTTGGTCGCGTATTACAGTTAACCGTGGTTTATTCCCAACAGCGGGTTCGCGTCAAACTCTAAACTTAACAGCAACAACGCCTAACTCAGATCTTCAGTACTTTAAACTGAATTACGATTCGCGTTTTTACTGGCCTATATCAAATGACCACCGTTGGGTATTCTCAACGCGTGCAGCGCTTGGTTATGGTAATGGTTATGGTTCTACAAACGGGTATGAGCAAACACTTCCATTCCAAGAGTACTTCCGTATAACGGAAATGGAACTTCGTGGCTTTGACCGTAATACAATATTACCACGTGCTGTATCGCGTATACCGCAGTCTATTCCAGGTACGCCAGGTGCAGACGGTACTACAACCGGTAGCATTGGTGGCGCATCAGAATTTGATATTCTAGTGCCGCAAGGCCGTATTGGTGGTAATGCTAAAGCAGTGGCAGGTATGGAGCTAATTGTTCCTACGCCATTCTTAGATGAAGAAAATACCAGCTCTGTACGTACTAGCTTCTTTGTTGATGCTGCAAACGTATGGGATACTGAGTTTAACGTAGACCGCTATCAAAACTTAGGCGTTGATGAACGTGCTAAATTAGATGACTATTCAGACCCAATGCGCTTTAGGGTTTCAACCGGTCTTTCATTACAATGGATCTCTCCAATGGGTCCAATGCTGATCAGTTTTGCGTATCCATTGCAAAAAGAAGAAGATGACGATACGAAAACCATCAGCTTTAACATTAGTAACACTTTCTAAAGGAGTTTTTTGTGAAAAAATTATTTAAATCAACAGCTGTAGCAGTTTTAGCAACTTTAATGATGGGTACTTCTGTGAATGCATTTGCACACAAAGTAGGTATTGTTGATATGCAGGAAATCTACAAGCAAATTCCTCAAATGGCTAAAATTGAACAGTCTTTACAAACTGAGTTTGCTGAACGTCGTCAAGAGCTTGAAAAGTTACAAGGCGATATTCGTTTTGAAGCTGAAAAATTTAAACGCGAAAGTACAACTATGAGCCAAGCTCAAAAAGATGCACTACGTGATAAAATCCAAGGCATGCAAAAAAATCTTGCTGAACAAGGTCGTCCTTTAGAGCAAGAAATCAAAGCGCGCCAAAACCAAGAACTTGCTAAAGTTCAAGGTGTAATAATCAAAACAATTGAAGAAATTGCTAAAGACGGCGACTTCGACGAAGTTAAAGTAAAAGACACAACAATTTACTTTAATCCTAAAGAAGTAACTGATCTTTCGTCTAAAGTTGTAGCTGCAGTTAGTAAGAAATAATCACTCTATGCAAAATTATACGCTTTCGCAAATTGCGGAACTTCTAGGCGCCGAACTTCAGGGTGATGGCGCTTTAGAAATAAAAAAAATAGCGACACTTGCAAATGCCCATTCTGGGCATATTGCATTTTTAGCGAACTCAAAATATCGCTCGCAACTTGAGACTACTCAAGCTAGCGCTGTAATAGTAAGCCAAGCCGATGCTCAGTACTTTAGTGGTAGCAAAGTTATTGTTGCGAATCCGTATGTAAGTTACGCAAAATTAGCGCAATTTATGGATACAACACCACGCTCAGCCTCGACGGGTATTCATCCAAGTGCCACGGTTCATTCAACAGCGATTGTTAGTGACAGCGCCGCTATAGGGGCTAATGCAGTCATTGAAGCTGATGCGGTGATAGGTGACAATGCGCAAATTGGTCCGAACAGTTTTATCGGAGAACGTGTTAAAATAGGCTCTGGCACTAAGCTTTGGTCTAGTGTGACTATTTATCACGATGTTGAAATTGGTTCAGATTGTTTGTTTCAAGCAAATAGTGTTGTAGGTAGTGATGGGTTTGGCTATGCGAACGAACGCGGGCAATGGGTAAAAATACCTCAGCTTGGTTCAGTGATCATAGGTAACAAAGTTGAAATTGGTGCAAGCACGACAATTGATCGTGGCGCACTGGACAATACCATTATCCATAGCAATGTTATTATCGATAATCAGTGTCAAATAGCGCACAACGTTGAAGTTAATTCAGGCACCGCAATCGCGGGCTGCACCGTACTTGCAGGAAGCGTTACCATTGGCAAAAACTGTCAAATTGGTGGCATGGTTGCAATTAATGGTCACATGTCTGTATGTGATGGTGTTATAATTACCGGCATGAGTATGGTGACAAAATCAATCACCGAACCAGGTATTTACTCATCTGGTATGCCCCATACAACAAACAAAGAATGGCGTAAATCAATAGCTCACTTGCGTAACCTTTCAGACATGAAATCTCGTCTTAAAGCGCTGGAAGCATTGGCTAAGTCATAACGTTGAACACTAATAAGGATGCTATTTTGGCAAACGAATTAAATAGCCTTGATATTCAAGAAATTTTAAGTTTATTACCGCACCGTTACCCGATGCTATTAATTGATCGTGTTATTGATTTTACACCTGGCAAATCTTTACATGCTATTAAAAATGTTTCTATAAACGAACCTATATTTACTGGCCATTTCCCAAATCAGCCAATTTTTCCTGGTGTGCTAATATTAGAATCAATGGCGCAAGCCACGGGTTTATTAGGTTTTAAAACAGTAGAAAATCGTAGTGAAAACGAATTATATTTATTTGCTGCTGTTGATAACGCACGTTTTAAACAGCCAGTGATCCCAGGTGATACAATGCACCTTCATGTTGAGTTTTTAAAAGAACGTCGCAACATTTGGAAGTTTGCAGCAGAAGCTAGAGTCGACGGCAAAGTAGTGTGTAGTGCCGAAATTATGTGTGCGAGAAGAGAGTTTTAATAGTGATCCATTCTACAGCAATAATCGAACCTGGCGCTAAACTAGGTAACAATGTCTCAGTTGGTCCGTATAGTTATATTGGCAATGATGTTGTTATCGGTGATAACTGTATTATTGAGTCTCATGTTGTTGTTAAAGGGCCATCAACTATTGGCTCTGGCAATCATATTTTTCAGTTTGCGTCTGTGGGCGAAGCCTGCCAAGACAAAAAATACAACAACGAGCCAACCACATTAGTCATGGGTGATAACAATGTTATCCGTGAATGTGCCACTATTCACCGTGGTACAATTCAAGACCAAGGCGTTACTAAAATTGGTAGTAATAACTTATTTATGGCTTATACACACGTTGCACATGACGCGGTAATTGGCGATAACGTAATTTTTGCTAACAATGCAAGTGTGGCCGGCCATGTACATGTAGGCGACTGGGTTATCTTAGGTGGTAATTCGGGAGTTCATCAGTTTTGTAAAATTGGTGCACATGCCTTTATTGGTATGTATTCAGGTGTTAACAAAGATGTACCACCTTTTGTTACTACCATTGGTATGCCAGCAGGCCCTGCCGCTATCAATAAAGAAGGCATGAAACGTCGTGGTTTCGAAAGTGATGAAATTATGGCTGTACGACGTGCATACAAAGCGTTTTACCGTAAAAGCTTAGGTGCAGACGAAGCGATTGAATCGCTTAGTGAAGATGCTGAAAAGTACCCTGCTGTGAAATTGATGGTCGACTTTGTTAAAAGCTCAGAGCGCGGCATTGTAAGATAATTCGCGCGTTTTGCTCTAAGCATAAAAAACCACCCTAGATGATAAATCGAAGGTGGTTTTTTATTGCCCACGGTTTAGACCTAATTCAGTTAATACTCAGCGAGATCAAGTTAGGATGCATCTAATTTGTATAATAAAAGTCATCCTATGCGTTTACCTAAGTTAGTTGTCACTCTTTTTATTACTTCAGCGTTAGCCGCTTGTAGTAGCCAACCTATTGTTAAATCATCTACTGGAGAGGTTACTCAAGTTGGTAAAGCATCTTTTTATGCTGACAAATATCACGGGAGAACAACTGCCAACGGAGAGCGCTTTAGCCAACAAGCCGCCACAGCAGCCAATTTAGAGTTCGACTTTGGCACTAAGGTCGTTGTTACCAACCTCGCTAATAATAAATCAGTCACGGTAAGAATTAACGATAGAGGCCCGTATGTGCGAGGTCGTATTATTGATTTATCAAAGAGTATGTTTGAAAAGATAGCCGACCCTAAAGTCGGCGTTATTGATGTATCAGTAACGGTTTTAAAACCGGGTAGTTAGCGCAATATAGTCGGGATAAGTGCTACTGAGCTCTTTATGAGAGCCTTGTGCGACTACTTTACCGCCTTCTAACCATACAACATTATCCATTTGAGCAAGTAGAGCGGGATCGTGCGTAATTGTCAGCACGCTGGCGTTATTCATAACATGTATTATTGCTTGCATTACCCCTTGCTTAGATTGATTATCAAGACCTTCTGTTGGTTCATCAAGAACTAAAATAGTAGGGTTTTTAAGTAATGCTTGGGCAATGGCTATACGCCTAGATTGACCTTGCGACACGTTACGCCCGCCAGTGCCTAATCGTGTTTTTAAACCTTCTTTTAGCTCATTAAACCATGGGCTCAATTGAGCTAATGCGAGCGCTTCAATCATTTGCTCTTTAGTTGCATTTGGCGCGGCATAACGTAAGTTTTCACTTAATGTGCCATCAAAAATATGGTGCTGCTGGGCGAGTATATTTATAACATTTGCGCGTATATCATTATTTAACGAATGTAAGTCAACAACGCTATTTTGATTGTTTAGCGTTATGCTGCCTTGTTGCAAAGGCCATAAACCAGTAAGTAAATTTACAAGCGTCGTTTTACCGCTGCCGCTTCTACCTACAATCGCTACTTTTTGCTGAGGCATTAGTTCAAAACTGATATTAGTTAGCGCTGTTTGTTCACCATATTGGTAGCTAATATTGTTAAGTACTAACGTGTGATTTTGCGCGCTAAAGTTTTCATCAATGTCTACATGTTTACTTTTAATTTGCGTACTAGCTGCTTTATCTTCAAGTGTAAACAATCGCTCTGCTGCTTTTAAAACATTTGGAAGCTCTATAAACGCGTTGGGTAGTAGTAATACGCTTTCAAAGCTTGCCAGTACAAATA
Organism: Pseudoalteromonas sp. SG45-2; assembly: GCF_014164115.1. Classification (NCBI taxonomy): domain Bacteria; kingdom Pseudomonadati; phylum Pseudomonadota; class Gammaproteobacteria; order Alteromonadales; family Pseudoalteromonadaceae; genus Pseudoalteromonas; species Pseudoalteromonas sp. SG45-2. The sequence goes on along the minus strand of NZ_JACJEO010000014.1, from coordinate 95,507 downwards.
AACTTAACATAGCAAGTTCTACATTTACCATACTGCTTGCGTAAACCAGCGGCACAATGGTTACTATGCTAGCAAGCATGGCTAATTGAACAACCAACAAGCTTAATCCATCTGAGTTTGCCAGTGCTTTGTGGCGAATAAATAATTGCTGATTGTACTGCTCGCTTAATTCGTCGCACTTATTAAGTTGCTGCGAACGGGCTTGATAAATACTAAGCTCTCTAAGGCCTGTAAGTGTATCTGAAAGCTCAGAGCGAAGTTGTGCACTAAGTTGTGTTTCTTTATGGCTGTTTTTAGTGAGCTTTATGCTGAGTAGGGCAGGTATAACCACACCAATAAGTATAATGCCAGTAAAGCAAATAAGGGCGACGTTGCCATTATAGGCCGACATAAACAGCATGATGATTGGCACACTTAAAAGAGCGACCAGCATAGGAAGTAAAACGTTTAAATAAAATTTGTCGAGTGCGTCTACATCGTTTTGTAATCGGTTAACTAGATCAGCGCTGCGGCTCATTGCTAAATCAACATTGTTAAGCTTGCTTAACGTTGCAAATACATTGGTACGTATTTCACTTAGTAATAGAAACGTGGCGTTATGAGTAACTAGGCGTTCGCCATAGCGCGATGCTGTTCGCACAATAGCTAAAAAACGAATCGTGCCGGCAGGAGTAAAATAATTCATTTGTACGCCCGCAATACCAGCAGCGGCCATTGATGCTAAAAACCAGCCAGATATAGCCAACAGGCCCACATTAGCTAATACCGTAATCGTCGCTAAAAATGTACCCAATAGCATAGCTTTATAATGAGGAGCACAAAGCTTTAGTAAGCGAATAAAATTACGCATGCGCCACCCCTTGTTCAGCCGTTTTTAGTAAGTCAGCAAATGCACCATTTTGCGCTGCAAGTGTTTCAAAGTGACCTTGCTCAGCTATTTTTCCATCGTGCATCACAATGATATTGCTGGCATGTTTAACGGTATTTAATCTATGGGCAATAACTAATACTAAGTTGTTTTTAGCATATTCATTAATAGCATCTTGAATAAGCAGCTCTGTTTGACTATCAAGGTGCGCAGTGGGCTCATCAAGCACTAAGACTGGTGCTTGTTTTATAAATGCGCGAGCCAGTGCAATACGTTGTTTTTGACCGCCAGAAAGCCCTTCACCTTGCTCACCTATCTGGGTGTTAAAACCATCGGGTAGGGTATTAATAAATTCAAGCACACCAGCTTGTTTTGTCGCATGTTCAAGCTCTTGCTGTGTGGCAGTGGGTTTGGCCAATTTAATGTTGGCAGCAATGGTGTCGTAAAATAGCGTCGCTTGTTGTGGTATCCATGCAATATTATTTTGCAAGTAAGTAATATCGGTTGTACTTAAACTCTGATCATTAATAGATAGGTTGTTAATCACCTCAGGGTGAAACCCTAATAGACAATCAAACAACGTACTTTTACCTGAGCCACTACTGCCCACAACTGCAATTAAGCCTTTATTTGGCAATGTTAAATTTATATTTTTAATCCCTTCGTTACTACCAGAGTATATAAAATTAAGGTCGGTAATACTTATTGAATTAATTGTATTTAAAGTTAAATTGTTTTCAGGTGCGCTTGTAGTTACTGACGCATTTTCGTCACTTGGCAGTGGGGCATTTAAAATCGCAACCATATCGGCCGCCGCACTAATACCTTGTAAACGTGCATGGTAATGACTACCTAGTTGGCGCAGTGGTAAATAAAATTCAGGCGCTAAAAGTAGCACCACAAAGCCAGTGGCAAAATCAAGAGTGCCAAAAAATAGTCTAAAACCAATAATTACGGCAACGAGTGCCACGCTAATAGTGGCTAAAAACTCAAGTGCAAATGATGATAAAAACGCGATTTTTAAAACATCGAGTGTCGCGTGTCTAAAATCATCTGAAATTTTAGCTATTTGTTTAAGCTCGGTACATGTTGCATTAAATAGTTTTAGCTGAGTTAAACCTTGCACGCGGTCAAAAAAGTAATTGCCCAGTACAGCAAGTTGCTTCCAGCGTTTTTGGTTTAAAGCTTCGGCTTTAGAGCCTACTAAAATCATGAAAAAAGGAATAAGTGGGGCGGTTAATAAAAATATCAGCCCAGCTTTATAATCTGTCGGAAAAATAACTACCAATATTGCCAGCGGAATAAGCGCGCTGTAAGCAACACCTGGCAAGTATTTAGCATAATAGTCGTGAAGTGCTTCAACGCCATTATGCAGGGTATTTAATGTAGCGCCTTGGCCGTGTTGTTCTATATAACTAGGCCCAAGTAAGCTGAGCTTATGGAGAAGTGTTTGGCGCATAGCCGATTTTACTTTAAGCGCAGCAAATGCACTTAAGCGCTCACTTAACGCTAAAAACACCGCGCGTAATAAAATAATGCCTGCTAAGGGCCATAATAAATGAGTGACTTGGGCTAAATTATTACCTTCAAACATTACATTATGAATAGCTTGAGCCAGTAAATAAGCACCTGCAATCATCAGTAATGCGTTAAAAGTACCCAGTGCAATGCTTAACTTTAACCACACTGCAGCGGGTTTACTTTGACGCTTTAAAAAAGCGCGCAGTGATTGCTGCTGCGCGCGATCTGGTCGGGGGTTAGTCGTCATCTTTTGTGTTGTTAGCATCATTTAATAAATCGTGCATGGCTTGTTCATCATCAGCAATGCTGTTTTTATTTTGATGAAATTCGTACCACATTACATTTATTACACCTAAGGTACAGGCCAAAAGTACACCTAAAATCCAAGCGAAATACCACATTGTTTAGTCTCCTTAGTAGCTACCATGAGTGTTGTTTTCAATTTCTTCTACCGTTACTCTGCGCCACATTTTTACGTAACACCAAGTGGTGTAGGACAATATTAGTGGTACAAAAATACACACTGCAACAAACATTATATTGAGCGTTTTATGGCTCGATACCGCATCCCAAATTGTTAAGCTAATATTAGGGTTATTACTTGATGGCATAACAAATGGGAACAGAGAAACACCGGCCGTCATAATTACGCCAATTAACATTAAGCTTGTTGAAATAAGTCCAAGTGCAGGTTTATTTAATTTTGAAAACACAAGTGCACTTAATGCCATTGCAAAGGCTAAAATAGGGAAGGTCATTGTCCACGGACGGGTGCTGTAATTACTTAACCAAGCACCTTGCGCTGTAATGACTACTTTAGCTAGAGGGTCTGCATGACTTTGTGTATCAGCCATCGATACAACTTGGTAACCCGTTAAGTTAGCCACCCAAAAACCAGCTGCAGCAAATAACACGATAAACATAATAAGAGAATAGCGACCATATTGACCCGAACGCTCTGCGACCACACTTGCTGTTCTAAGTTGTAACCACATACCTGCATGCGCAACTAACATGGTAATACTTACTAAACCTGCAAGTAATCCAAATGGGTTAAGCAAGCCAAAAAATGATCCTTGGTAGCTAACACGCATAAGGTTATCAATATTAAACGGTACGCCTAAAAATAAATTACCAAACGCAACACCAAATACTAATGCTGGAATTGCGCTGCCTGCAAGCAAGCCCCAATCCCAGTTATTGCGCCAGCGTTTTGAGTCTACTTTACTGCGGTAATCAAATCCAAGTGGTCTAAAAAACAAAGCAAAGAGTACTAGCATCATGGCAAAGTAAAAGCCCGAAAATGCAGCTGCATAAACCATAGGCCACGCCGCAAATAACGCGCCGCCTGCAGTTATAAACCATACTTGGTTACCATCCCAATGCGGGCCAATTGTGTTTATTACTGTGCGGCGCTCTGAATCTGTTTTACCAACGAGGCGAAGCAACATAGCAACGCCCATATCCATACCATCGGTAATAGCAAAACCAATAAGCAGCACACCAATGATCAACCACCAAAGCATTTTTAATGTTTCATAATCAAAAATCATGATTGCTCTCCTTCAGTTTTATCAGCTTTGTTTGGTAATTCAAAATGATACTTACCAGTATGTAGCGAGCTTGGCCCTTGCTTAACAAAGCGGATCATCAGCCAGCCTTCCACAATGGCTAAACCAGTATAGAAAACAATAAACCCAGTTAAGCTAATTAAAATATCGTTTACTGTTAGTGACGACGTGGCTAAAAAGGTCGGCAGTATTTCAGATATAGCCCAAGGTTGACGGCCATACTCGGCAACAATCCAGCCAAATTCAATCGCTATCCAAGGTAGTGGAATACTCAATACGGCAGCCCATAACAACCAGCGTTTTTGCTCAATAACACGGTGAGCGTTGTAGTAAAATGCCAATATAAATACACCTAGCATGGCCACACCACAGGCAACCATAATCCTAAATGACCAAAACATAGGGCCTACTTTAGGAAAAGAGTCTTTAACAGCTTTTTGAATTTGTTCTTCAGTAGCATCTACAACATCTGGTGTGTAGCGCTTAAGTAGCAAGCCATAACCTAAATCATCTTTTAGAGTATTAAATTTGGCAATATTATCTGGCGTATCTTCACCGTTTCTGAGTTTTGTAAGGTATTCATAAGCAATCATACCGTTGCGAATACGTACTTCATGTTGTTTTTCTAGGTCGTTAATACCCGTTACTTGCTCATCAAGTGAGCGCGTAGCAATTAACCCAAGTGCGTAAGGTATTTTAACCGCCGCATGTGTTACTTGCTCTTCTGAATCAGGAAAACCAAATGCGGTAAACGCAGCCGGAGCTTCTTCTGTGTGCCATTCGGCTTCAATTGTGGCAAGTTTTACTTTTTGGACTTCGCCTACTTCGTAGCCTGATTCGTCACCGAGTAAAATTACACACAAAATTGACGCTAAACCAAAGCCTGATGCGACTGAAAAAGAGCGTTTAGCAAATGCTAAATCACGACCCTTCAATATGTACCAGCTACTAATACCAAGCACAAACATAGACGCTGCTACATAACCTGCCGATACAGTATGAATAAACTTAACTTGGGCTACAGGGTTAAACACAAGCTCTGCAAAACTGGTCATTTCCATGCGCATGGTTTGATAGTTAAATTCAGCGCCTACTGGGTTTTGCATCCAACCGTTGGCAATTAAAATCCACAGCGCCGACATGTTAGTACCAATGGCCATTAAAAAGGTCGCGCCTAAATGTTGGCGTTTAGAAAGCCTGTCCCAGCCTAAAAAGAACATACCCACAAAGGTCGATTCTAAAAAGAATGCCATTAAACCTTCAATAGCCAGGGGAGCCCCAAAAACATCACCTACGTAATGGGAATAATAAGACCAGTTAGTACCAAACTCAAATTCCATGGTAAGGCCTGTTGCCACACCAATTGCAAAGTTAATACCAAACAATTTTCCCCAAAACTTAGTCATATCACGATAAATTTCGCGACCGGTCATAACATAAACCGATTCCATAATAACTAAAATCCAGGTCATACCTATCGTTAACGGTACGAATAAGAAATGAAAGAGAGCGGTAACAGCAAACTGTAATCGCGATAGATCCACAAAGGTTTCATCTATCATTATTGGCTCCTTGAGAGTGACGGATTAACAGGGCAACATTTTATTGGCAAAGTTAAAATTTAATGAACTTTCAGTAATTACTGAAAGTTTGTAATAGTATTTACGTTTGTGCAATCTTTGTCAACATACATATTAGTAAAGCGTAATATATATTTCCTATGCTACATCAGTATTAAAAACAAACAACATAAAGCCTTAACTTAGGTAATAAAAAACCAGTTATTTAAAGCGTTTAACCAAACAGTAAAACACGGTAAACTAACAAGCATGAACGCCTGGTTTACTTGTGAAATAAAATCAAATGAATAAAGATAAAAAACAACTACGTATTGGTATTGTGGCAGGTGAACTGTCGGGCGATATTTTAGGTGAAGGCTTAATTAAAGCCCTTAAAAAACACTTTCCGGACGCTATTTTTGAAGGAATAGCAGGACCTAAAATGCAAGCGCAGGGCTGTAAAACACTTTACGACATGGATGAGCTTTCGGTTATGGGGCTTGTTGAGGTGCTAGGGCGTTTACCACGTTTGCTTAAAATACGTAAACAACTCGTGCAGCATTTTGTAGATAACCCACCTGATGTATTTATAGGTATTGATGCACCGGATTTTAACTTACGTGTAGAAAAGCCACTTAAAGATGCGGGTATTAAAACCGTACAGTATGTAAGTCCGTCTGTTTGGGCGTGGCGCGAAAAGCGCATTCATACAATAAGTGCAGCCACTAACTTAGTGTTAGCATTATTACCATTTGAAAAAGAGTTCTACGATAAGCACCAAGTGCCATGTACATTTGTGGGGCATACCTTGGCAGACGACATTGCACTTGAGCACGACGATACTAAAGCACGAGAAGAACTCGGCTTAAGCCTTGATGACAAAGTACTGGCGCTGCTACCTGGTAGTCGAGGCTCTGAAGTTGGTTTGCTAAGCGAGACTTACATTAAAACAGCCGCGCAGTTGCAAGCTAAAAACCCCAATCTTAAAATTGTGGTGCCGTTGGTTAACGAAAAACGCAAAGCGCAGTTTAGTGATATATTAAACGCTACCGCACCAAACCTTAATGTTAACCTGCTTGATGGGCAATCAAAATTAGCGATGCAAGCTGCTGATGCTATTTTATTAGCCTCGGGCACAGCAACACTTGAAGGTATGCTTTATAAAAAACCAATGGTTGTGGGCTATAAAATAAAGCCTTTGAGCTATTGGATTTTTAAAACTTTATTTACGTTTAATATTAAGTACTTTTCGCTGCCTAATTTATTAGCCGACGAAGAGCTTGTGCCTGAGTTTTTACAAACCGAGTGTAATGTGACTAACTTAACAAACGCACTTACCCCTATGCTCAACACAGATAACAAAGAGCTAAAAGCACGCTTTTTAGCTATTCACGAAAAAATTAGATTAAATGCCAGTGAACAAGCAGCCAATGCTGTGGCGGAGTTAATAAATGCAAATTGATAGACCCAATGTATCCTTAATTGCTGGTGTAGATGAAGTAGGGCGCGGCCCGCTTGTTGGTGATGTAGTCACTGCCGCCGTCATTTTAGATCCCACTAAACCAATTGCAGGTTTAGCAGATTCTAAAAAATTAACGGATAAAAAACGCCAAGCACTTGCAGTTGAAATAAAAGAAAAAGCATTGTGCTACGCGTATGGACGCTGCAGTCCAACAGAAATTGATGAGTTAAATATTCTACACGCAACGATGCTTGCCATGACTCGCGCAGTAGAGGCATTAAGCACACAACCTGAATTTGTATTTATAGATGGTAATCGATTGCCAAAACTCACTATGCCAGCACAAGCTGTTGTTAAAGGTGATAGCTTAGTGGCCGAAATTTCAGCAGCGTCTATTTTAGCTAAAGTAGCGCGCGATGACGAAATGCTTGAACTTGATGCACGCCACCCAGAATATGGTTTTGCAGGGCACAAAGGGTATCCCACTAAAGCGCACTTTGCAGCGCTTGAACAGTACGGTGCAATTGACGAGCATCGTAAAAGCTTTAAACCTGTGCAGCGCGTTTTGGCGCAAGCCAATGGTGAGGGCTAAGCATGGCTGCTCCTGATTTTGTTCATTTAAGAGTTCATTCAGACTTTTCGATGGTTGATGGCCTTGCTAAAACAAAGCCAATCGTCGCAAAAGCGCAAGAGCTGCAAATGCCAGCCATTGCAATTACCGATCAAATGAACTTTTGTGGTTTAGTGCGTTTTTATGGCGCCACGCATAATGCAGGTATTAAACCTATAGTGGGTGCTGACTTTTGGGTTCGTAGCCCAGAGTTTCCTGATGAGCCAAGCCGCTTAACTATATTAGCCAAAGACAACGACGGCTATAAAAATATTACCTTGCTGATATCTAAAGCTTATCAGCGTGGGCATGTATTTCATCGCCCTGTGATTGACCGCGAGTGGTTAGTTGAGCTAAAAGCAGGCTTAATTATTCTCTCAGGCGCTAAAGACGGTGACTTAGGTAAAGCATTATTAAAAAATAATCCGACTGTAATTGAATCGGTTGTTAGTTTTTATAAGCAGCATTTTAGCGATAACTACTACCTAGAGCTTGTTCGCACCAATCGACCGCTTGAAGAAGATTACTTGCACATGGCGGTAGAGCTTGCTGCTAAAGAGCAACTACCGGTTGTAGCGACCAACGAAGTGGTGTTTTTAAAGCCCGAAAACTTTGAAGCGCACGAAATTCGTGTTGCTATTTTTGACGGTTACACGCTCGATGATAAGCGCCGCCCTAAACGGTTCTCTGAAGAACAATATCTAAAAACACCTGAGCAAATGGCTGAGTTGTTTAGCGATATTCCAGAAGCCCTACAAAATACCGTAGAAATCGCTAAGCGTTGTAATGTAACTGTGCAATTAGGTACTTACTTTTTACCTGATTACCCAACCGGCTCGCTTAAAATTGAAGACTTTTTAGTTAAAGTGTCACAAGACGGCCTTGAAGAACGACTACAGTTTTTATTCCCCGACGAAGAAGATAGAAAAGTAAAACGTGTTGAATACGATGAGCGTCTTGCAATTGAGCTCGGTGTAATCAACCAAATGGGATTCCCAGGTTACTTCTTAATCGTAATGGAGTTTATTCAGTGGAGTAAAGATAATAATATTCCAGTTGGACCTGGTCGTGGTTCAGGTGCGGGTTCGTTAGTTGCGTACGCGCTTAAAATTACCGACCTTGATCCACTTGAGTTTGACTTACTCTTTGAGCGATTCTTAAACCCTGAACGTGTATCAATGCCCGATTTCGACGTCGATTTTTGTATGGATAGACGAGACGAAGTAATTGATCACGTGTCGGCTTTGTATGGTCGGGATGCGGTTTCGCAAATTATTACCTTTGGTACCATGGCTGCAAAAGCGGTAATACGTGATGTAGGGCGAGTGCTTGGCCATCCTTACGGGTTTGTTGATCGAATTTCAAAATTGATTCCGGGTGACCCCGGTATGACACTTGCCAAAGCGTTTGATGTAGAACCGCGCTTGCAAGAAGCCTACGATGGCGACAATGAGGTAAAAGACTTAATCGACATGTGTCGCATCCTTGAAGGGTGTACACGTAATGCCGGTAAACATGCGGGTGGCGTAGTAATATCGCCAACCACTATTACCGACTTCGCTGCGCTTTATTGCGATGACGAAGGTAAGTTTCCAGTAACACAGTTTGATAAAAACGATGTAGAAACAGCCGGCTTAGTTAAGTTCGATTTCTTGGGTTTACGTACACTGACTATATTGCAGTGGGCGGTCGATATGACCAATGTGCGCATGAAACGCCAAGGTAAAGACCCCGTTGATATAAACACCATTCCACTGGATGATAAAAAAAGTATTGAGTTGTTACTTCGCGCCGAAACGACCGCTGTATTCCAGCTAGAGTCGCGTGGTATGAAAGACTTAGTACGCCGCCTTAAGCCCGACTGCTTTGAAGATATGATTGCACTTGTGGCCTTGTTCCGACCAGGTCCACTGCAATCAGGCATGGTAGATAACTTTATCGACCGAAAACTGGGCCGAGAAGAAATCTCATACCCAGATGCGCAGTATCAGCACGAAAGCTTAAAACCAATACTTGATCCAACTTACGGCATTATTTTGTATCAAGAACAAGTAATGCAAATTGCGCAAGTACTAGCAGGTTACACGCTAGGTGGCGCCGACATGCTGCGTCGTGCAATGGGTAAGAAAAAACCCGAAGAAATGGCAAAGCAGCGTTCAACATTTGAAGATGGCGCAAGAAATAACGGCATTGACGGCGAGCTTGCGATAAAAATCTTCGACTTGGTAGAAAAGTTCGCAGGTTACGGTTTTAACAAATCTCACTCAGCAGCTTACGCACTCGTATCGTATCAAACATTGTGGATGAAAACGCATCATCCTGCAGAGTTTATGGCTGCTGTAATGTCGGCCGATATGGATAACACCGACAAAATAGTTATTTTGGTGGATGAATGTGAAAACATGAAGCTCACCTTATTACCACCAGACGTAAATGCAGGTGAGTTTAAGTTTACAGTAAACCTTGAAGGTGAAATTGTTTACGGCATTGGCGCGATAAAAGGCGTAGGTGAGGCTCCGGTTGAAGCAATTTTAGAAGCGCGTGCAAAAGGCGGCCCATTTAAAGATTTATTTGATTTTTGTGCCCGTGTTGATTTAAAACGCTTAAATAAACGTGTTACTGAAAAATTAATTTACGCAGGTGCTTTGGATCAATTAGGACCAGAGAAAACCCAATCTGGGCGTGCTACATTACTAGCCAGTTTAAAAGATGCTATGCGTGCGGCCGATCAACACAACAAAGCTGAGCAATTAGGACAAAGTGACTTATTTGGTTTATTAGCCACTGAGCCTGATGAAGTTGAACAAGCTTTTATTAAAGCCACAGGGCTTACTGATAACGAGTGGTTAGATGGCGAAAAAGAGACGCTAGGCCTTTATTTAACTGGGCATCCAATAAATCAGTACCGCCGTGAGCTTAGGCATTACACTAGCGGAAAAATAGTTGATTTACAGCCAACTAATCGTGATGTGTTTGCAACGGCAGCTGGTTTAGTTATTGCTTCTAGAGTATTAATTAATAAAAAAGGAAATCGTTGGGCCTTAGTAACTTTAGATGACAAGAGTGCACGGATTGATGTACGCTTGTATTCAGACGAGTTTGAAAAGTACCAAGATATGCTCCAAGTTAACAATATCTTGGTAATATCTGGACAGGTCAGCTTTGATAACTTCTCCGGTGGTATTACAATGACCGCCAGAGAAATAAACACCATTGCTCAAGCGCGTGAAAAGCGTATTAAAGCGATTAAAATGACGCTGAACATGGTGCAAATCGAGGCAGGTTTCTTCGATAAATTACAAAAAGTACTCGAACCCTATAAAATGGGAACGTGTCCGATCAAGGTTTATTACCAACGTCCAGATGCGTTGGCGCAATTAACTCTTGGGATCGAATGGTGTGTTACGCCAAGTGACGACTTAATCCATAAGTTATCACTAATGGCTGCGCAAGATGTAGAACTAGAATTTAACTAATTAGGTAGTTTAGAGCATGAGCCTCAATTATCTTGATTTTGAGCTTCCAATTGCAGAATTAGAAGCAAAAATTGAAGAATTACAAAGTATCAGCCGCGCTGGCGAATTAGACCTTGAGTTAGAAGAGGAAGTCAGCAAATTAAAAGAAAAAAGTGCCAAACAAAAACAGGAGATTTTTTCTAATTTAGGCGCTTGGCAAGTATCACAGTTAGCACGTCATCCGTTGCGTCCTTACACTCGAGATTATATCGAGCGCATTTTCACGGAATTTGACGAGTTTGCTGGCGATCGTACTTTTGCTAACGATCCAGCTATTTTAGGTGGCATTGCGCGTTTAGATGGCGAACCGGTAATGGTTATTGGCCAACAAAAAGGTCGTGATACTGCTGAAAAAATTAAACGCAACTTTGGTATGCCAAAGCCAGAAGGTTACCGTAAAGCATTACGCTTAATGGAAATGGCTGAGCGTTTTAAAATGCCAATCATGACCTTTATTGACACACCAGGTGCATACCCAGGTGTTGGCGCTGAAGAACGTGGTCAATCTGAAGCAATCGCACGTAACTTAAAAGTAATGGCGTCACTTAAAGTGCCGACAATATGTACAGTTATTGGTGAAGGCGGTTCAGGTGGTGCATTAGCGATTGGTGTTGGCGACAGAGTTAACATGTTGCAGTACAGCACTTATTCTGTAATTTCGCCTGAAGGTTGTGCGTCTATTCTTTGGAAAAGCGCTGACAAAGCACCGCTTGCAGCAGAAGCAATGGGTGTAACTGCAGAGCGCGTTAAAGAGCTAGACTTAATCAACAACTTAGTTGATGAGCCACTAGGTGGTGCACATCGTAATTACGATGCTATGGCACGTAACTTAAAAGTACGCCTTAAGCGTGACCTAGCAGACTTACAAGCACTTACGCTTGAAGAAATGCTTGATCAACGTTACAAACGTTTAATGTCGTTTGGTTATTGCTAAACACATTAATTGTTAAAAAAAGCCGCTTATGCGGCTTTTTTGCTTTAAAATGTTCAGAGTTTTTATATAAAAGTGCGGCCATATGCATACAACAGCAATTTATCAGCAATTAAAAAAATCACTAAATAGCTATATTGAGCAAGGTAACACTGTTTTTACTGTGGCGCTTTCTGGTGGTGTTGATTCTGTGGTGTTGCTGCATTTAATGCGTGCTTTAAGAGCCGATAACCCTGCAATTGATGTATCGGCTATTTATGTTCACCATGGCTTGAGCCAGTATGCCGATGACTGGCAACGCTTTTGCAAAAATGTATGTATTGAGCTTGATGTGCCTTTTAAAGTCGCAAAAGTTGTAATTGAGCAGCAGTCGCGTACGAGCCTTGAAGCCCAAGCTCGCGATGCACGTTACAAAGCACTTGATGAGCTAAGCCCACAAGGCAGCATTGTTTTATTGGGCCAACATTTAAACGACCAAGTAGAAACGTTTTTACTGCGCTTAAAGCGTGGCTCGGGTTTAAAAGGGCTTGGCGCCATGCACCAAGTGCGTTTGCTGCAAAGTGGCCGTGTATGTTTTAGGCCATTGTTAAACGTAAAGCGAAGCGATATAGAAGCGTTTGCGGCGCGCTTTAGTATTAACCACATAACTGATGACTCAAATACAGATGAAAGTTTTGACCGTAACTTTTTACGCTCAAAAATAGTACCTGTGTTAGCCGAGCGTTTTACTGGGTTTGAACAATGTACAGCACGAAGTATTGAGCTACTACAACAACAGCAAACACTACTTGATGAGTACACTCAGCTTGATTTAAATAAGTGTATTAACGAGCACCAAGCACTGTGCATTAGCCAAATAAGCGAATACAGCTTAGCGCGTATTGCAAATATAGTACGTGCGTGGCTTACATTATTTACACAGGTCATGCCATCGCAAAAGCAGCTTGAGCAAATTATTAATCAAGCAATGTGCGCAAAAAACGACGCGCAAATGCGTATTGATTTGCTCTATGGGCAAATACGTCGTCATCAAGGTTATTTGTATTTTGTAACACCAAGTGAAGTATTAACAGATATTGAGCTAAATCATTCGCAGCTAAAACTTGCAGACGGGCGCTTATTAATTAAAAGCATTGGTTTTGGAGTAAGACCTCCACACTCAAATGAGCAAGTAATAGTGCGCTTTAATTGCAATAGCGCACGTATTAAACCACTTAAAAAGCCTGGTAGTAATACAGTTAAGCATTGGTTTAAAGATGCAAAAATAGCGCCGTGGCTACGCGCCAGTGTGCCACTTATTTTTTATAATGATGAATTAGTTCAAGTGGTTGGTTGTTTTATAAGCGCTAAGCATGTTGATGAAAATGGTATTTTTTGGGAGTGTAAATAAATGAGTAAACAGCCGCATGTTGGCTTATCGTTAGTAAAAAAAGCGCCAATGGGTATGCTAATAACAGCGCTTATAGCTGTTATCGCTAATGTTTTACTTGAGTTAAATATAGTTACGTTAGGTTATGCAGTCGCTGGTGGGATTGCATCTGCAGTACTTTTATTAGCTTATTGGTTAGGTAAAGGTGGATTGTTTTTTATTTTAGGCGTGAGTCTGCCACTGCTTTTAGTATTATTTACACCGCTTGCGACTATTAACGCATTACTTAATTTAATTAGCGGATTCTTTTTTGGATTCTGTGCTGCGTTGTTTATTTATAAATTGGTAAGTGCAAAGCCTAGCGGGGGAAGCTAGGCTTTTTTATTTAATGCAGTTAAGTAAAGGCTAATATGCTTTTGCGCAGTTTCTACCTGATGCCTTTGCTTTGTATAAACCTTTATCGGCTCGAGCAAATATCTCAGTTTCGCAATCTTGGCTGTTAGCTAAAGTAAAGCCAATACTGGTTGTTACTTTATACTTAGACATTAATGGCGATTTTCTTACTAAGCACATTATACGCTCAGCAATCACTTTATTAGTTGTAAACTCAGGGTCTTCAATAAGTAAAGCAAACTCATCACCACCAAATCTAAATACCGAATCAGTGCCGCGTATACTGCTACACAGTACTTTTGAAAATTCTTTAAGTGTATCGTCACCAATTTTATGGCCGAAGTTGTCGTTAACTTGTTTAAAGTTATCTAAATCAAGCAACATTAAACTAAATGGGCGTTGATAACGGCGACAGTTTTCAAGCTTTTGAAGTAAAAAGTCATTAAATTGACTACGATTATTTAAACCGGTTAACGCATCCTTTGTGGCAAGCTTTAGTACGCGGCTATACATCATCGCATTACGAAGTGGATAAACCAGCGCACTATGTAATGTATGTAATTTTTTCTCAATTGCGTGACCAAGTGGGAATTTACTAAAATAAATTAGCTGCCCTAAGTGGTCTTTATTAATCGCTAAATCAAAAATATAGGGTGTACTATTTGTATCACTTTGTGATGTTTGAGCAGTACCTAAAGTTGATTGAAACTGCAATCCAGAAAAATTGAGCAATTGTTTTGCAAATTTAGCGTAAATAGCCAGAACATCCTCGATCACTAAGCTTGTTTGTAGCTCTGCGACGAGTTCATGCGTTTCAGTTATTTCATTTGTAGGTGATTGTTCAGCCGAAAACGGCAAAAAATCACCGCGACCAGACACACGCTGCGTCAAAATATGGACGTTTTCCATTAAATTCTCCCCCGAGGGTGTTACTTTGCAATAACCAAGCTATTTTTGTGCCATATTTTAAAATTGCATGAAAAACATATGGTTGTTATATTTACTTACAAGCTACTAGTTTAATTTAAACGCGAGGCTGCATTTGCAAAGTATTAATGCTCAAATTTTTGGCTTATTAGTCGCGGCAGTTCTTTTTGTGTGGTTTTTTAAGCGCATTGGCTTGCCGCCTATTTTAGCGTACCTAGCAACGGGGGTTTTAGCCGGTAGTCATGGTATTGGCTGGCTTGCACAATCTCACGAAATAGAGTTTGTAGCTGAACTGGGTATTGTGTTTTTGTTATTTAGTTTAGGGCTAGAATTTTCTATTTCTCGGCTAATGGCAATGCGCAACCTAGTATTTGGTTTGGGCTCATTACAAGTAGGTATAACCAGTTTACTCTTCATTATTATTCTATATTGCTTAAACTTTTCATTACTCACCAGTTTTACCATCGGCACAATTATGGCACTTTCTTCAACCGCTGTGGTTGTTAAGCTATTAAAAGAAACGGGGGAGCTCAATCAGCGCCGTGGGCAATTAGCCGTTGGTGTACTGCTTTTTCAAGATATTGCAGTTGTTCCTCTATTAATAATACTTCCTTTATTTGCATCAAGTGACTCTCAAAGTATTGGCTGGGCTTTAGCGTTTGCCCTAAGTAAAGGCGCATTTGTATGTGTGCTTCTTTGGGCAATTGGTAAATGGGTATTGCCCATTGTGTTTAAAGAAATAGCGCAAGTACGAACCGATGAGTTATTTGTACTTACCACCATATTAGTCGCGTTGTTTGCAGGCTTTTTAACGTATATGTTTGGCTTGTCTATGGCGCTAGGTGCTTTTTTAGCCGGAATGATGTTAGGTGAGAGCCATTACAGGCATCAGTTAGAGGCCGATATACGCCCATTTCGCGATATTTTAATGGGGCTATTTTTTGTTACTGTAGGTATGCAGCTGGATATTTTATTTGTACTGGGGCATATCGTAATAATTATTGGCGCCTTGCTGGGTTTACTGGTGTTAAAAATTGCAGTGGTAGCCTTTAGCGCGCGGCTAATGCATGAGCGAAACCAAGATTCACTCGCCTGTGGCATTATGCTGTGGCAAATGGGGGAGTTTGGCTTTGTACTTATTGCACTTGCTGGCCAGCATCAATTATTAAATTCAGAGCAAGCTTCATTTTTAATTGCCCTTGGTGTGCTTTCAATGGCATTTACCCCATTTTTGATTGATAAAACGCCATTTATTTTAAAGCGTTTAGGCATACTCGATCGCCCAAGTTTGGCGCTCGAGAGTGAGCCACAAAGTAGTACGCTTTATAGTGACCATGTTGTTATTTGTGGTTTTTCGCGAGTTGGGCAAACTATAGCGCGTTTTTTAAAGCCCGAAGCAATAGACTATGTTGCGATTGAAAGTAACCCAATTTTAGTACAAGAAGGCAAAGCGGCGGGTGAGCCTGTCATATTTGGCTATGTTAAACAAAAAGATATTTTAAAGTGCGCAGGAGTAGAGCGAGCTCGCTTGGTTATTATTACTTTTACAGAGTTTGATCATGCACAGGTTGTTATTGATGCCATAAAGCAAATAGCACCCAATGTTAAAATACTCATTCGTACCCGTGACGATAGCCAGCTAGATTATTTAAAAGAGCTAGGTGTAACCGAAGTAGTACCTGAGTCGTTAGAGGCAAGCTTAATGCTCGTGTCGCATGTGTTGTCTATGTCGGGCGTACCGATGACGCGTATTGTGCGAAGAGTAAGTAAAGAGCGTCGTAATCGTTATCCGTTAATGCAAAGCTTTTATGCAGGCTATTTTAAAGATAACGAAGATACATCAAGTGACCGGTTAGAGTACTTACATGTGGTTGCTCTGCCTGATAAAGCTTATGCAGTTAATAAAACAATCGAAAATCTAAATTTAGAAAAGCGTCGGGTACTGGTAAAAGCGCTGCGCAGAGAAGGAGCCGAAATAGACACGCCATCAGCACAAACAACCTTATTGGCTAATGACGTTTTAGTGTTACAAGGTAAACCAAGGCGTGTTGAGCGGGTAGAGCACTACCTGCTCGACGGAATAGAATAACGTTTCTGTTTGAGCTTAATCTAGTTCTAAAAACTTGCGTATCTCCGGTAATTTTTTCATACCGTCTTCATAACCAATTTGCATTAAATGCTGGGTGTAGCGTTTTTCAAACAATAGATAACTGGTTAAGCTCGATTGCGAATGTTTTTTAACACCTATGGTACGTAGCAATACTTTAATAGCCCAAGGCATATCGTCGTAATACTGCGCTGCAATAGCATTAAAGTTTTGCGATGGGTTAATTACAAAGGTATCTATTTGTTTAAGTTCTTGATGTTTGTCACGCGCGGGTAATAGCCCTAATGTTCGGTTAACACGAGCCAAACGCTCTAAATCCGATTGCATAGTGTCGGTAAATACACTGTCTAGTAAATGCCCCGCAACAGCAGAGAGTCCAGGATAATGTGGCGAATAACCCGGCGGGTGTAATTCTTTAGGTTGATCGACCCCAATAATAAATATTTTTTCAGCGCCTAAATGAATCGACGGACTCAGCGGAGAAAGTTGATGTATAGAGCCATCACCAAAGTAATGGTTATAAATATTTACACTTGGAAACACCATAGGAATGGCACTTGATGCCATTAAGTGCTCAACATTAATACGAGTTGCGCGGCCTTCGCGTTTAGCACGTTGCCACGATGTTTGCGTATTAGATTGAAAAAATGCAACCGAGTCACCCGTTGTATAACTTGAGGCTGTAATAGACAGCGCATCTAAATAATTACGGTGTAAATTGCGCTCAATGCGGTGTAAATCTAAAATCTCGTTTAATAAACTACGCAGAGGGCGGTTATTTAGTAAGCTCGCTGGTGGGTGGTTAATATGCTCTGACTGAAAGCTCGTTAAGATATTGCGAGCAATATGACCAAACACGCTTAAAAAGTCACTTTTATAGACCATAGAGGTTGAAAAGTTTTTCCAAACTGATTCGAGCTTTCGTACAGCCAAATGCGCACAAGAAGCGTAACATGCCAATGCAGCAGAGTTAATAGCGCCAGCGGAGGTGCCATTTATTACTCTAAATGGCAATGGAGCAGTACGAGGCATACTATGAGCTAGCGCTTTTAGCACACCGACTTGATAAGCAGCTCGTGCGCCACCACCTGTAAGTAATAAGGCAGTTTTAGGTTTTTGTGGATCAACTTGCTTGATTTTCATATTGGTGGTTAAACTGTTCTACGTCTTTACTTTATTTATTAACTGTAAGTCTTTAAGCTAGAAGAATCAAAGGATAACTGCCCTAATGCTTATTACATTATTTAATCACCCAATTTAGTAGGTAACTTACTTTGCTATAATTGCCGTATTATAAAATGTCATAGTATTTGTGTAAGAATGAATTTAATCCACTTAGCGTACTCTAAGTGATATCGCATTTTAATTTTTATGGAGTTCGTATGTCAGATAAACCAGAAGCATCAGATGTTCAAAAACGTCCACCTAATAACAATATTCTTTTCGCCGTTATTATTTTAATAGTCGTAGCATGTGCGGCCGCCTTCGTATTGCTCACACCAAGTGACGAGCAAGAAACACGCACTGAGGTAGAGCCCGCAGTTAAAGAGCAACCTATGATGGAGCTTAAACCCGAGAACGACCCAGTGGTAGACGCGCCATCTGTAATGCCAGAAAAACCAGCCGAGCTTGAAGTACCAGTACAAAGCCCGAGCGAGCCGGAGCCTGAAGTAGAGCCACTACCAACACTTAACGAAAGTGATGCAGTTGTGGTTGCTAAAATGGATGAGTACCTAAGCGACTCAGTAATGAGCCTAATGGTGACCGACGATGTAATTCGCCGTGGTGTTGTATTTGTAGATAACCTAGCTAAAGGTAAGGTAGCTAAAAAGCACACGCCTGTTGTACAGCCAGAAGAGAAATTTAGCGTTAATGAAGGGGATATCCTCACAATTAACCCTAACAGCTACGAGCGTTATACCCCGTATGTGAAAATATTTACCAGTATGAGTGCAGCGCAAGCCGTTCGCATGTACGAAGAGTACAAGCCACTTATAAATAATGCATACAGTGAAATTGGTTATGGAGATGATGAGTTTAATCAAACGCTAACCGATGCAATCGATTTATTACTTGATACGCCAGAGCCTGAAGGTGACTTGCCGTTACTTCGCGATTCAGTGACGTATCAGTATGCGTTTTCGGAGTGGGAGCAATTACCTGCTGCGCAAAAACAGCTTTTACGTATGGGTCCAGAAAACATGAAAAAAGTAAAAGCAGCACTTCGTGATATAAAAGCGCAGTTAGAGAACAATTAATACGCACTAAAACAGCTAAATACGTCGCGATTGTATATGAAGTATGCAATCGCACTTTCTTTTTAGATTATCCCTTGAATAACAGAGCAAAAGTAGAGATAATCCTTCCCGCGCCAACCAAGGCCCTCAATGGTAGTCTTATTGGTCCTCTCGCAACACTAGCAGGCGAACCTGGTCAGGCCCGGAAGGGAGCAGCCACAGTTTGTGACGTGTGTGCCGAGATGTGGCTGGTAAGACTGCCACCCAAATTCCTCATTTGGGTGTTGTTTGAAGTATAAGTTGACATATTTGTACTAAAAGATTGCATAAACCAGAAGCATAAGATGACATAATTTAGTATTAACCAAATTGTTAAATGGCTCACTCACATTTGCACTTCGGCTTTTTGCCTTTTCCAATAACTTGATAAAGGCTACCACTGACTGTTTTGATTAGCTGGTTCTGAGGTGATATTTCCACTATTCTTGATGTGCTAATATAATCGTTCGTTGCGAATCGGTACGTCATGTCATCGACATAGATATCCCATAAAATTTATCCAATCATTTTCTTCACCATCAAAAATTGAAACTTAGCAGTGTTTAAGTCTTAATGAGAAATATCTATTTCTACTAAATTAATCGGAATTTTTTAGCATTAAAAAACTGGCTTTGGTATCAGGAGCTTTTAATTTAAGAAACCAGTCACTTTATGTCATTTTATGATTCAACTCTATGTCAACTTACGCTTCACTTTTGTCGCTGTGGAGCAATAAAACCGAGTTTGGTTATGCCAACTTATACTTCAAGCAACATTGGGTGTATATCGCTAACTCCTTAATTTTTATATTTTTTCACTAAATTAATCCATAATACCTAATAGTTTCCAGCTCCTTTTCTCGCTAGACAACTTTTAACTTGTACGCAATAATGTAGCAATTATATTAATTTAACACTGCGTGTTAACAAAGTACTCTAGGGTTGAAGTAATGCCTCAAAGAAGTAAGTGGACACTCGCTGTTTTATTAGGGTTGCTAGGGGGTTTAGTTAACCTCTCGCCGTTATATTTTTTCGACAGTTCTGAGTTTTTATTTGGGCAAGTATTTGTATTATGTAGCTTAGTGTTTATTGGGCTGCGTTATGCGTGCTTAAGCCTTGCGATCGTATCTGGCTTTTTACTTTATAGGTGGGGGCATTGCTGGCCGAGTATTGTTTATTTACTCGAGCTTTTTTGGCTTTACACTTTTTGTTTACGCCGCTCTAAACCCATACTCCCTCTTGGTACTGTTTTTTGGCTGTTAGTTGGTTTACCTATAATTTGGGGAATAGGGCAGTTTCTTATTGGTCTGCCATGGTTAACGCTAGTTGTTGCAATATCAAAGTACCTCATAAATGCGTTAATTAGCTTAGCTTTAGTTGATTTATTTAGTGTATTTGTACCCCACGCCAGCCATGCCTATCAGGGCAGGCCTCTTGCTCGCATTCTTAGCTATGTTGTAAGCGTTATTATTATATTGGTTATACTGCTTACCAGTGTAATTTTAGTGAACGATCACCACTCTCGGTTAGAGTATGAGGTAGACGCCCAGCTTGAAGAAAAAGCCAAATATATAAGCACTCAATTAAGTGATTATTTAACGTTTCATAAAAATGCCATTGTAATGAGTAGCGACGCCATAAGCGCGGGCACAGATAGTGAGCAGCAGTTAAAAAGGCTAATGAATCTATTTCCAGGGTTTGCTACAAGCTTGTATGCAAACCCTAGCGGCTACGTCGAAATAACGTCGCCTAATAACCTTATAGCGGGGTTAACTAAGGCGCAGCGTAATATCAATGATCGCGAGTACTTTAATCAGGCTAAGCAATATCCTCTCGGTTATAGCGGTGGTGTGTTTCAAGGGCGAGGGCTTGGCAATGAAGCCATTGTTGCGCTGTCGGCACCTATTTATCGTGATGGTGAGTTTTTCGGCGTAGTAGAGGGGTCGTTAAAGCTTGGACGATTAGAGCAGTTTATTCCTAATTTATTTGAAAATACTGGCGAGTTAGTTGTACTGGATGATAAACAAAAAGTGGTTTTTAGTTCGCTTGAGCAGTTTAAAATATTAACCGACTTTAACGAAGATGGTTTTAATGCGCGTAATATGGGCGATAAAAATTTATTTCGCTCCAATAATAATGAGGTTTACCATAGTTCTAGATATGTTAATCCGCAGAGCAAATGGCAAGTAATCACTTTTTATAATCGTAAACATTTGAGTATGGCTGTAGCCAAAGCATGGCTGCCAAGTATCTTGCTAGGCGCTATGCTAATTATTATGGTGGTGCTGTTTGTACGCCAACTTGCAAACTTATTAGTGCAGCCAATTAGTGGTTTAACTAATTTAATGCAAAGCTTTAATAAATCAAAAAAACATACTTTTAATACAGATTCAAGTTGGCAAGAAGTATTGCAACTACAACAGCAGTTTGAAATGCTAGCCACTGCGCTGCAGCATTCAATAGAAAACCTGCAAGCTTCAAATATAAAAAACCAAGACCTAAACAAACAACTCAGTGAGTTTAACCAGCAGCTAGAAAAACAAGTTGCTGAGCAAACTAACAAGCTTAAGCAAGCAGTAGAGCGTGCTAATTTAGCTAATGTGGCTAAATCGCAGTTTTTAGCAAATATGAGTCATGAACTACGCACCCCAATGAACGGTATTTTGGGCATGGGTGAGGTATTGCTGCGTGATAGTTCGTTAACCGACGAGCAAAGAGATCTTTTAGATACGCAACAAAAAAGTGCTCAAAACTTATTGAAAATCTTAAACGATATTTTAGATTTTTCTAAAATTGAGGCTAATGCAATGCAAATTAGCCCGCGTCCTACAAATTTAGCGCCTTTTATCGAAAATATTAAATCGTTGTTTTCACCCATTGTAAGCTCTGACGACGTGCAGTTTATAGTTCAGTGCAGTAACACCTTGCCAGATTGTATTAACGTAGATGATTTACGCTTAAACCAAGTTATTATTAATTTATTATCTAACGCGTATAAGTTTACTGAGCGCGGGTTTGTACGTTTATCGTTTGATTACAGTGGCCAGCAGTTATTTGTAAGTGTGTCTGATAGCGGTATAGGCATAGCAAAAGATCAGCAATCGTTATTGTTTAGCGAGTTTACACAAGCTGATGTAGGCGTTGCACGTAAATACGGTGGTACCGGGCTTGGTTTGGCCATTAGCCAAGGGTTAATTAAAAAAATGCAGGGTGAAATATCTTTAAATAGTGAACCCGGTAAAGGCAGCATGCTTAAGTTTTACATTAATGCGCCTAAAGCTGAGTTTATAAAGCACACAGCCGCAGTACAGTCGCAATCAGTACCTAACCTTGGTAGCAAAAAATTACTCTTAGTGGAAGATAACCCCATAAACCGCCAAGTAATTGCAAAAATGTTAGAGCCAACTCATGTACAACTTACAATGGCTAACGATGGAATTGAAGCGTTAAAAGTGCTTAAGGGTAATACCTTTGACTTAATTTTAATGGATTGCCAAATGCCAAATATGGATGGTTACGAATGTACCCAAACCATACGTGCTAACGAAGTAAACACTAAGGCACATGTGCCCATTATTGCAATTACCGCTAATGCCTACGAAGATGATAAACAGCGCTGTTTAAGTGTAGGTATGGATGACTTTGTATCTAAACCTGTAAGCACACAAGGTTTGTACGAAGTAATCGCTAGGGTGATAAACGCGCATTAGCTTAGCGTTTATCACCACAACAAATTTTAGATAAAATTGAGCGTAAGTAATAAGCGTTGCTCGTTTTCAGCCACCGGGGGTGAGCGATGTACAAGCCCTGCACCTTCGTTTTCATCCCAGTACTCGCCTTTAAGCAGGGCAACATCGCCTTGCTGGAGTTGATTAATATTATTTAGGCTTTTAAATAAACCAGACTCTTCATCGGGTTTACCTAAATTACCAGTACCTAGCTTTGAGCGGTTTACATCGCTGTGATTTAACCACTGCGTAGCAACACCTTGATAGGTAGTAACTAGCCGGCACGGAATTTTGTCTACATGAAAACGCGGGCACATGGGTTTATCTAATATTTTTAGCCTTAAACCGGCGCGTTTTAAATCAAACAGGCAGCAAAACATTTCAACCAACAGTGCGATATCTTCACACAGCGCTTTAACTTCATCGCGGTTATTATCTTCTGGCTTAAGCGTTTTTATTAATTGATCAAACGCATCATCGGGCGATACCGCAAGTTCTAGTGGCTTTAAAGCATTTGCGCTAATGAGAGTATTAACTGCATTTGTTAATGTTTGCTCAAGGTCTCTTTGCCAAATAACAATGTTAGTGTCTTGGTTATAAATTTGTGGCAATACATCGGCGTCACACTCTTTAGCTGCTTTTCGGTACAGCGGTTCCGCAGGCTTTATTTGCGCAGTTATTGGGGCTAGGGCATTCATTACTCTTCCTCCCAAATAGGAAACGGGTCGTTATAGGTTCTCCAAAAGTCCTTACCCTTAAGTACCGCATCTTCTGGTAGTAGGCAGTCATCAAGCGCTTTAATCATCGCTTGTTTATTTAATGATTGACCAATAAACACAAGCTCTTGGCGCATGTCACCAAAGGGTTCTACCCATTTATTATTTATGTCAGCAAGCAGTTCAGGCTCTGTAGGCCAGTCTTTTTGGGGGATGGCTTTAAAAAACATACTAGCAAATCCGTAATGAGCTATACCGCCTGCTTGGCTCCACTGCGCGCAAAATAAAGGGCGTGTTGCTAACCAAAAATAACCTTTTGAGCGAATAAGTTTGCCAAATTGTTCGGTGCTATGAAGAAAGTTATAAAACTTTTCTGGGTCAAATGGGCGGCGCGCAGTGTAATTAAAGCTGCTAATTCCATACTCTTCAGTCTCGGGAATATGTTCACCACGCATTTCTTTAAGCCACCCCGGTGCTTGTTGGGCACGTTCAAAATTAAATAAACCCGTGTTTAGCACTTCGTTAATATTAATATGGCCGTTTGAAATAGCAATAATGTTAGCTTGAGTATTAAGCGTATTTAAAATGGCAGTGAGTTTATTTAATTCATCGTTTGTAATTAAATCAGTTTTACTAATTAAGATTACATCGGCAAATTCAACTTGGTCAACAAGTAGGTCGGCTACGCTTCGCTCGTCGTCTTTTCCTAACGATTCGCCAGTATCTTGTAAATCATTTGCTTGTTCGTAGTCGTTTAAAAAGTTAACGGCATCAACCACCGTTACCATAGTATCAAGGGTGGCAATATCACCCAGTGATACGCCATTTTCATCGGCAAATGTGAAGGTTTCGGCTACAGGTAATGGCTCAGAAATACCGGTTGATTCAATAACGAGGTAATCAAAACGCCCATCTTTGGCAAGTTTGCCCACTTCAACAAGTAAGTCTTCTCGTAGGGTGCAGCAAATACAACCGTTGCTCATTTCAACGAGCTTTTCGTTACTGTGATTGAGCGATACATCGTTTTTAATAGTGGCTGCATCGATATTTATATCGCTCATATCGTTAACTATAACAGCCACTTTTTTACCTTGTCTGTTATTAAGAATATGGCTAAGTACAGTGGTTTTACCAGCCCCCAAAAAACCTGATAACACTGTGACGGGCAGTTTATTTATCATTTAATAATCTTACTAAATTACAATTAAAGGTATGTTATATTATATCAATTTGTATTCCAGTAATGCTAATTAATTTTTTTAATGCTGAGCTGCAAATTTAGTGTGTTACTCAAAAACTCTTCATTCGAAAAATAAGGATGAATATGAAATTATTTACATTGCACATGTTAATGATAGTCGTTATCATTCGCAACGTTTTATAAACCTCTTCTTTGGATCAATATGTTTAACCAAAAATATTTGGCGCTCAGTATTGCTGCGTCTTTTTCTGCTTTTTCTAATGTGGCATTTGCCGAGCAAAATAACGATATTGAAAAAATAGAAGTAACTGGCCGTGCCCAGCAATTTTACCTAGAAACCGAAAGTAAAATTGGTACCAAAACTAATTTAGATCTTATTAAGCTTCCGCAATCGGCTCAGGTGTTAACCGAGCAACTTATTATTGACCAAGCCGCGCGCGACATTACCGATTTATACCGCTCTATTGCGGGTGTCAGTGAATACAGCTACTCAGGCGTAACTTTTCGTGGTTTTAGAGACGATGCCAATGTATTTTACGATGGCGTACGTGGCGACCCATATTCTGGCTTTGGTGTACCGCAGTTATTTAATGTTGAACGTGTTGAAGTATTAAAAGGGCCTGCCTCTGCTTTGTATGGCGGGGGCGAACCTGGTGGGATGATTAATTACGTAACCAAAAAGCCAAGCTACACACAAAAACGCGAACTAAAGCTTACTTTGGGTAACTACAACACCCGTGGTGCATCACTTGATATGACTGGTGGTTTAAGCGATACAATGGCTTATAGATTGGGTGGTTACTATGAAGAGCAAGACAGCTTTCGTAACAATGCAGACTCAAAAAACACCGAGCTGACAGGTGGATTGTTATTTGATTTAACAGATTCAACAACCCTAACCGCAAGTGTTGACTACATTAAACAAGACCTAGGCGGAAACCGCTTACGTGGCGTACCGGTAGATGACAACGGTAACTTTTTAGTTGACCCAAGTTATAACGCCAATGAGTTGTTTGATTATCAAAATATGGAAGCTTTGGTGCTTCAAGCAGAACTTAGCCATTATTTTAATGATGATTTTTCGTTAAGTACTACGTTTCGTTACATGGATAACGAGCGAGACCAAGCGTACCATGAGTCGCAAAGCTGGGTAGATGTAAACGGTGATGGCGCTGCCAATATTGACGATGAAACGATTAAGCGTGAATACCGTAAGCAATTTCGTGCCAATAAAGAGGCAAGTGTAACCACCGACTTTGTTTATAACTTTGGACAAGGACAATTAACCCATCAGTTTTTATTTGGTGGTGATTACCACACCGTTGATACCGAATATGACTACTTTCGCGCCCGATATGAGGCCGATGGCGTCGCTAATTTAAATATTTTTAATTTAAACTACGGTGAAACCGATCCAAGTACTTATAACCTTACCGACATGAACCGCGATGGCGTAGATACCGACCGATTTGGTGTATACGCGCAAGACGTAATTAGCATAGGCGAGCAGTGGACAATAATTGCAGGTTTGCGCTATGACCATTTTAAAGAGTTTAATCAAGAAACAGGTTTTAGTTACTCAGATAACGATATAACGCCGCGCGTTGCTGTTACTTATCAGCCAGTAGAAAACACATCGGTATATATTAATTACTCAGAGAGCTTTAACCCTACATCATCAGCCGACCAAGAAGATGTAGCAGGCGAAGGTAATTTAGAACCAGAAACCGGTAAGCAAACCGAGCTGGGTATGAAAAACCGATGGTTTGACGGCAAAATAATGAGTACATTTGCTGTTTATCAAATTAATAAAGAAAACGTGGTAATGAGCAATCCTGAAGATACGGGCGCGGGTGATGGTATTGCCGCACTTTTAAATATAGGTGAAGTTGAAAGCCGTGGATTTGAAACAACTTTAGTAGGCGATTTATCCGAGCATTGGACAATAACGGCTAACTACGCATACAACGATACGCAAGTAGTAGACGGCGTAACGGGTGATACGCTTTCAGATACATTTGGTGATGGCTCGCGCTTTGCTAATGCGCCGCGCCATCAGGCAGGTTTATGGTCACGCTTTGGGCTCGATTCGATTAATTCCTCTATTGCGTTTGGCGCTAATTATGTGAGTGAGCAAGTAAGCTCCGATGGTCAAAAAGTAAAACCATTTACTGTATTTGATATGAGCTGGACGAGCCGCTTTGACGACGTATTGCTGAGTGTAAATATTAATAACCTATTTGATAAAGAATACGCGGTTAGTGGATTTAGTGAACGAAACGGCCACTTTCCTGGCAGCCCTCGTGAAATTATTGGGCAAATAACCTACAAGTTTTAATACTTATTAGCGCGAGAGTCACTCGCGCTTTTTTTAAGTGTCGCCTTGCACCTTTTTATCACTATTAAATTTAGCGGCTTCTTGAGTCGTGTTAATAGCCGTAATAGGGAAGGGAATTACAATACCTTCTTTTTTATAGCGTTTATGCAGGGCTTTTATAAAAGCAGATTTAACCCAAAAGCGATTAAAGTATTCTTTAGCTCTAAGCATTACCGTAAAGTTAATGCTTGATCTATCAAAGGTATGAAAAACCACAAAGGTATTGTAATCATCAACGCCCCATTCGTGTGAAATAAGTATTTCACGAGCCACTTCGAGTGTTACTTGCTCAACAAATTCTAAATCTGAATCGTAATGCACGCTTATATCAACAGGCACGCTTAGCTCTTTTTCAGGGTAAAAGTAATTAATAATACGCGATTTAGATAATTGGCTATTAGGTATAATAATCATATTGTTAGGTAGCATTTTAACCCATGTAGATCGCCAACCTATATGATCAACAAAGCCTTGCTCCTTAGATTCAAGCTCAATAAAATCACCCACCCTTATAGGTTTATCTATTACAAGCTGCACGCCAGAAAAAAAATTTTCGAGGGTAGGTTGCAAAGCAAGAGCAACAGCTAGTGATGTAATACCTAACGAGGCAATAATAGGTGTAATAGAAATACCCAACGTGCCCATTAAAACCAGTAATCCCACTGACGATAATGTAACGCGTATCACGCCTTTAATTATGCTTTTTGAATTAAAAACCACGGCAGATTGTTTACCATAGTAATTAATAGTGCCAATAATAAAGCGGTCTAAAAACATAATAAGTGCAAGCAGCGCTAATACAATATTAATGCTATTAAAAGGGATCTGTTGAGAAATAGAAGTACTAATAATGAAGGTGTCGTGCTCTAAAATGGTGAGTAGCACAATAATTGTGCACAGTGTTAGCGGCTTAGATATTGACTCTATTAGTAAAGTATCGAATATAAATTTGGTTTTTGAAGTCCATTTTTTTAGCCAGTACATTACAAAAAAACGAATTAAAAACAGTAGTATAGCTATAAGTAATAGGGAGGACGCTGCGCCTAACCAAGGTGTGCTGTTAGAAAATTCCAGCGCTTTATTTAGCATAACTTAAACCTGTTCAATATAGTTTTATATATATTGCAGCAAGTTATGTACCTTTGTTTGGGTAAAAGTAGCTGCCGAGTTTAGTCGGCAGCAAATATTATACTTTTTTGGCTAACCACATACCGCCTAGCACGGCTGCAAAAAATAATAAAAACTCCATTTTAAGAGACACCAATTGAACCAAACCCGGGCCTGGGCATATACCACTTAAACCCCAGCCTAAACCAAAAAGTACCGAGCCGATAATTAAGCGTGCATCAATTTTTTTTAAATCACTTAAATTAAACGTTCCTGAAAGAAGTGGCTTCTCTTTTTTTGCAACCCATAACCATGTCAGCATCATTATTAGCATGGCAACAGCCATCACTATAATTAAACTTGCGTCCCATTGGTTTCCATAGGTAAGAAAGTTAATCACTTTAGCAGGGTTTGTCATCCCGCTAATAATAAGTCCTAAGCCAAATATAAAGCCTATAACAACCATCATAATTGCTTTCATTATTTATCCTACAAGGTTTGCTGTAATGAAGGCAACAAGCATAAATGTACATGTTGCAACCCAAGAGCGAGTAGAAAAGCGCGACATGCCGCACACACCATGGCCACTTGTGCACCCATTAGCTAACGTTGTACCAGCGCCAACTAAAAGCCCTGCAACAACAATAAGCCAAGGCGGTAATTGCAATTCGCCTTCTAATAAAGAAGGCGCAAATACCCTTACAGCCACTCCTGCCAACAACAACCCTAAAATAAAGTATAACTGCCAACGAGAGTCTGAATTTGCTTTAGCGAATACAGATTTAACAATGCCTGATATACCCGCAATTTTTCCGTATAAAACCAGTAATAACGTACACGCTATACCTATTAATGCCCCGCCTATTGCAGCCGATACTGGGGTGAATTCTGTTATCATTTTTAAATTTCCCAAACAATAGAAACGCCTAAACCGGTTTGTTTCATTTCGATTGATAATTGTTGATTAGGCGCTAAGTAGTTAGCACCCGTTACTTTTTTTGCTGGCGAATAAAAAGCCATAGCGTTTAATTGTACCTTGTTGGTAAAAGAATGGCTAAAGCCAGTAGTAAAATGCCACTCTTGAACGCCCGGGGCTAAAATATTAAGCAAAACGTTTGATGAAGGAATAGGTTGCTCGGTGTAAGATACCCCAAAACGAATTTTTTGTTGCGATGTACGCTGCCACTGATAGCCAAGCTTATAAATAGTCATATCGTTCCAGCCAAACCCAGCGCCGGCATCAGCCCCTAAAGGCGCTGACATCAAGTTATTGATTGGATTTGCAATACTTTTTACTTCGCTGTAATTTATTTTTTGCCAATCAAATACAACCTGATTACTTGGGGTAAGCTTATAAGCTGCACCAAGTTGAAACGAACTTGGCAGATCAAATCCGCCTTGCTCTGCAAACAAACCTTTATAGCTATCAAACTCTTGCATAGACACTGATGAGCGGTAACTCGCTCCCCAGCTTAATGACGAATTTATATCTTGGCTAATACCTAGTTGAATGCCTAAGCCTGTGCTTGTATCGGTGCCATTATTTGTAAGCGCTTGGGGTGATTGCGAAAAAGGAGCAAAGTTTCCAAGCCCTTGCGCTTCAAACTGTTGCACCACGTAAATAGGGGATACACCAAGGCGTGTTTGTTCATTCAACTCATAGCTTACTGTTGGGCTAATAAAGAGTTGTTTTAAATCAACGCCCGTTGTACCAGCGTAAAAAGTCCCCTCAGGAGAGGATTCTGCGCCGTACTCGGTATTCATACCGCCGTTGCCATACACTAATAAGCCAATATTTACTTTTTCATTTAATTGATGGCCAATAGCAAACTCTGGAATTGCAAATACAGTGTTGTCGCTTTTTTGTGTTTTTGCTTCAAGATAAAATGCGCCAGGGTAAAAAGTATCTACTTTTGATGCAGTATATTTTCGTTCAGGTGAAAAAAGCTCTAAGCCCAGAGATAGCTCTGTTCCGTTAGGTAAAAAGGTTGCTGGATTATTAGCGCCAGACATTAACTCTTCTGACAGCGCTACACCTGCGCCAGCCATGCCTTTGTGGGTCATGCCATAGCCGTGAGTAAAATAACCATTAGTAGCAAATGCACTGAACGAACCTAACGCACACGTTAAAGCTAAGCCTGAAATTAACTGTTTTTTCATTTTAGTAAATACATAAAGTTGGAATGGGCGGACAATAGCTAATTTTTGATATTCTAAAAAGGAATTTAAATAGATTAGTTATAATAAAAGGTAATACGGCAATGGTTATAAAGTTAAAATAAATGAGCGTAGATTGCTATTCAACCTTAACTTAAGTTAAAAGTTTCGCTAACGTATTGAGCTGTAGTGATATTTAAGTATGCAATCGGTAGCTATAAACTTTGGTAGTAAAAGCTTGCTGGTAAAAGGAGCGTTTACGTATTAACAGCAGTTTAAAATATATTTATTAATTAACGTTGAGCTCATCCAAACAATCACTCTTAAATAACGCCATTGTATGTAAAAGCAAAGCGGTGATTAATATCACCGCTTTTAAAAATTACATAGATTCGAGCGTTTTACCGCGTGTTTCTTTTATGTATTTAACAACAAAAAATATGCTTATAAGTGCCGATAACGCATAAAAGCCATAAGCACCGGCAAGGCCAATATTGGCCAGCATAATAGGGAAGGTCATGGTAATGGCAAAGTTAGCAATCCATTGTGCGCTAGCTGCAACAGCAAGGGCTGCACCACGAATACGATTATTAAACATTTCGCCTAATAATACCCATACAACAGGGCCCCAACTTAAGCCAAAAAATACCACAAATAAGTTAGCCATAATCAGTGCAAACGTACCCATGTTATCGCTAAGGGCAAGTTTGCCTGCTTCATCAAGGCCTGCACTACCAAATATATAAGTAAGCGCGCTTAAGCTAATAAACATACCAATACTGCCTACTAAGAGCAGTGGTTTACGGCCAATTTTGTCAACTAGGGCAATGGCAATAAAGGTTGATACAATATTAGTAGTACCTGCGAGTACATTTATAAATAGCGATTGCGACTCGTCAAACCCAGCGGCCTGCCAAAGCTCAGAGCCGTAATAAAACACCACGTTAATACCCACAAATTGCTGAAATACACTCAGCGCAACACCCACCCAAACAATTGGGTGTACTTTTTTACTGCTATCAATAAATAAATCGCGAATACTTGGCTTTGTGTCGCTATGCAATGAGCGTTTAACATCGCTTATTTGCGCATCAACGTTGTCGTTCGATATTTTACTAAATACTGCTTTAGCATCGTCTACTTTACCTTGCGCCACTAAATAACGAGGCGACTCCGGAATAAACAAAACACCCACTAAAAACAACACAGCAGGCACAAGCTCAGCCCAAAACATCCAGCGCCAAGCGGCTGTATCAAGCATTAAAATATTTTGCGCGCTACCTGCGGCATCAGCAATTAAATAGTTACTTAAAAACGCAGCAAACAAACCCAGTACAATAGCGAGTTGTTGAAGTGTAGCTAAACGACCGCGAAGTGCTGGTGGTGCAACCTCAGCAATGTAAGCTGGCGCTAATACTGATGCAGCACCAATACCTAAGCCACCAAATAAGCGATAAAAAATAAATTCAGCTGAGCTTTCGCTAATGCCCGACCCAAAGGCACTAATGGCAAAAATAATCGCGGTGATGATCATAATTGCACGGCGGCCAAATTTATCAGCCAGCGGCCCCGCAGCAAGTGCACCTAGGGCGCAGCCAAGTAACACAGACGCTACGTTAAAGCCCGTAGCTACACTGCTTGAGTTAAAAGCATTACCGAGTGCCGACACTGTGCCGTTAATAACACCTGAGTCAAAACCAAATAAAAAGCCACCAATAGCAGCCACGGCAGAGATAAAAATTACGTAAAAAAGTGAGCACGTGTTTGATGTGTGCGCCGAGCTATTATTCCTCGGCGATAAAGATGATGTCATGATTGTGTGTCCTGATTTTTATTATTGTGTACTGTACTATATTGAAGCGCTTGGATCTGCGTAATTTAAACGAATTTTATCTGGGCTAATTCTTTCATAACTAATATTAAAATTATTATTTAATACTTCTAATAAGCCCTTAACATCGCCTGTTTTAAACATACCAGCGACTTGTACCCTTGTTAAACGCTCATCATCAGAAAGCTCAAAGTCTATATTCGTATATCGACTAATCTCGGCCATGGCATCGGCAAGAGATTCGCCTCTAAAAATAAGGCTTCCTTTACGCCAAGAAAGACTAGCCGCTACGTCTATAGGGTCTACTTTTTCAACGTGCTTAGCTATTTTACCTTTGAAACTTAAATCGAGCTTTTCACCTTTAGAAACTGCTGTAGAGTTATTTGATAAAAATTTACCAAGCTTATTTGTTCCATTTTTTTGGAGGCTTGATGGTTGCGAATTACTTTGTTCGGCAACAAGCACTTTTCCATCAGTGACTATTAATTCTATTTGTTTTTCACCCACTTCAACATTAAACGCAGTGCCTACTGCCTGAATAACTTTATCACCAGCAATAACACTTAAAGGCCGTGCCTTATCATGCGCCACATTTATATGTATCTCCCCCCGCAGTAAGTTAATTACTCGAGAGTCTCGGGTATATCTTATTTGTACAAAACTATTAGTGTTTAATGTAATTTCACTTTTATCTGGCAAAATTATGTCTTTGCTTTCACCTACACCCGTTTGAAAGTTAAGTTGCTTAGCGACAACAGCTGACCGATTAACGGGATAAAAAAATGAAAAATTAAATGCTTCTTGAAAAAAGCTAAGTGCAACAGCCAATAAAACAGAAGCGGCCGTTGCACCTAACCACACAGGGAGGCGTTTTTGTCTAGATTGTGATTGCGGGAATAGATCAGATAAGCGGCTGAGTTCACCCATCTTGTCCCATAGGTGTGCAACTTCAAGTAATACTTCGACGTTTTTATATGACTGAGCTAACCAGAGCTGCAATGCGTCTTTTTCGGGTTTAGTTAAACCTCTATCGAGCTTAGCAAGCCATTCACTTGCACAATCAAGGCGTGCGTCTTCGACTGCCTTATTATTTCGTTCGTCTATATGGTGGACATTACTCATGACTACCCCCTGCACTTTTTTGTGAAGAAGAGTTAGGTTTGCCATACACACTTTTTTCAGATTGTCGCATAAACTGCGTACAACGTTTTACGCCGGTTGCTATATGTTTTTCCACGGTACTTTCACTAAGGTTTAATTGAGCAGCAATTTCTCGCTGCGAATAACCATACACTTTTTTTAATACAAACACTTTACGGCATTGAACAGGCAAAAGCCTGACAGCTTCACAAAAATTTGAAAATTCGCAATCGGTAAGCGCATTTTCGTACATTTCGTCTTTCTGATGTTCCGTTAAGAGTTGCTCTAATGCTTCCATGTTGTCGATACTATCGACTAGTCGTATATTGGCTTGCTTTTGATAATCGAGCGCTAGGTTACGCGCCGTTTTATAAATAAAAGATTTTGGTGAGCAAATGTTTTCAGTGTTTTTTATTTGACAAATTCGCACGTAAGTTTCTTGCACAATGTCTTCAATTTCATGTGGAGGCACTATGCGTGCCACTACATTTGAGAGACCTTTGCGCGAGGCCAGATAAGCCTTATAAAATAGTGTGTCTTTTGTCATTGAGTGTGTGTCTCGTGTGTGTGTGGTTTTGGCAATTGTTGTTATTGTTTTGCCATTACAGCTTAAGACGATTGGTAATAAAAAATCCGCTACTCAATTTTAAAATAAATTGTTTTTCTATTTGTAAAATTGCAGGCACTATCAATCCTTGTTGTTAAAAGCTTGTAATTTGAATACCAAGTGTACTACAGTTTTTCAAATTATTAACACGTATAGGCTAGCTCTATAATTATACGTGTTCATATAACCTATTAATTAATATAAAAATATATTTAACTTTTTTAGTTGAAACCCCACAACATTTTTTTGCACACCAAAAAATAATAAAGGTTTAGTAATAATAAGTATGGCTAGTCAAAAAAATAAATTATTTGAAAAAAATAAAAAATATTTATGGAGGAAAATAAAAAGTCACTCGTCTTCATCCTGTGTATGGCCAAAAACTATACGCATGGAATGTATACATTTGCCACTTTGTTTACCGCTATATGTGCTTGTTTTTAGCTTAGTCACCACAGAGGTGAAAGCGAGCTCGGTGGACGAAAAAGCAATGTTTAACATTCCTCGACAAAGGGCCGATTTATCGCTAATAAACTTTGCCGAGCAAGCCGATATTACTTTGCTTTTTCCGTTGGATAAAATTCAACAGTTACAAACAAATACTATTACTGGCGAGTATTCAATAATAAATGCATTACAGACTTTACTCGACAGTACCGGCTTGCAAATGCAAGTTAGCGAAGATGGGCAAATTTCTATTTTAATAGACCCTAGCTTCGAGAGAACTGACAACATGGCTAACTATAAAAAAAATGGCGTGTCCAGTGCAGTACTTGCTGTACTAAGCACAATGACAACGCTCCCTGCATTAGCAGAAACAGCAGCACAAGAACCAGAAATAATTGAAGTACGCGGAATTAGAGGCTCGCTTGGTCGAGCCATGGATGCAAAAAGAGAAGCCGGTGGCGTGGTTGACTCCATTTCAGCAGAAGATATTGGTAAATTTCCTGACACAAATTTAGCCGAGTCTTTGCAACGTATTACTGGGGTTTCAATAGACCGTTCAGGCGGCGAAGGGCAGCTTATTACGGTGCGTGGTTTTGGCCCGCAGTTTAATACTGTACTAGTAAACGGACGCCAAATGGCATCAGAGAATCAAAGCCGTGCATTTAGCTTTGATACCATTGCATCAGAATTGGTTAAAAGCTTAGATGTATTTAAAACCTCAACAGCCACTATGCAATCTGGTGGTATTGGCTCAACAGTAAACGTTAATACGGCACGTCCATTTGCGATTAGTGGCTTTAAAATAGCGGGTAGTGTTAAAGGTATTTACGATGAAAATAGTGAAGAAACCACACCTGAGATTTCTGGCTTAATTAGTAATACATTTAATGATGACACACTGGGTTTGTTGTTTGCCGTTTCTCGTCAAGAACGCGAAACACGCTTAAATCAGGCACAGGTAGACGGCTGGTTAGAAAACGTGGGCGTCCCAAATCCTCAAACTCAAAGCGGGCAAGCATACACCGGTAATATTTTCTCGCCACGTAATTACGATCATAAAGTTACTACAGAGACACGTACACGCACTAATGCAAATTTAGTTATACAGTATGCACCTTCAGATGATTTAGTTATCACTGCTGATGCGCTCTATTCAGATTTTGATGTAGAAGCAGACACAACGTCTTACGGGCACTGGTTTACAGCGCCAAACTTAGAAGGCTTTGGTGATGCTGCAGGCCCAACCGTTGATGAAAATGGCACTGTGGTTGATTTATATCAAGAGGTAGGTCTTGCCACCGATATGCACGCTAAAAAGTTTGATCGTTTAACCAACTCTAGCGCATTAGGTTTAAACTTTGATTGGCATGTAAACGATAACTTAAATATGAAGTTTGATTTGAGCCACTCAAAAGCCAAGCGTGAGGCTAATAATGGCGGTGGCGATCAGCTATCGTTGATTGGCTATGCTAACCGAGTTCGATTTGAAGTGGATGGCGGTATCTTACCTTACGCGAGTGAGTTTGCCTCTGCTAACCCTAACATTTATAGCGGCCAGCAAGAGCTGGACGGTGTTGCTTATAACCCTGCAGTTGCACCTGATGGCGTATCAAATCATTTAGATACAGCCAACAGCCGTGCACACGTAATGCTTCGCCGTGGTTGGGCTGTAGAAGATACTGTGGATCAGTTTCGTTGGGATAGCATTTGGCATAACGATGGCAGCTCAGGCCTAGTTTCGGTTAAATTTGGTACTATGTATTCAACTGAAACTAAAAACCTTGATCGTTGGGACAACGAAGGCG
This sequence comes from Pseudoalteromonas sp. SG45-2, assembly GCF_014164115.1. Taxonomy (NCBI): domain Bacteria; kingdom Pseudomonadati; phylum Pseudomonadota; class Gammaproteobacteria; order Alteromonadales; family Pseudoalteromonadaceae; genus Pseudoalteromonas; species Pseudoalteromonas sp. SG45-2. The sequence goes on along the minus strand of NZ_JACJEO010000014.1, from coordinate 59,283 downwards.
TAGGTATTCACTGTACCTTTTGTGGTTACCCAGATGACCCAAGTATGGATGGCTTAGCGCAATTTGTATTTGACGCAGGAGATGACTTTTTAGGTGATGTGAGCGGCAGCGGTCGTATGCCAACGTCATGGCTTGCACATGATGGAGAGGCAAACTTTGCGTACCTTGAGCAAATAGCTGCGGCGAATGGTCAGCCTATTAGTTTTGATGCAGTTAAACGTAATAAGTCGTTTGAGATAACTGAAGATACTTTCTCGTTTTATACAGAATTTGATTTTGAAGCTGAACTTGCAGGCATGCCTTTATACGCAACAGCGGGCTTTAGATATGAAAGCACCGATGTAAAAGTAAAGGGCACAGATGAGCCGGTTAGCGCGTTAACTATCTTAGATAAAACAGAAATGCTTGCTAATTTCGGCGCCGTAGAAAATATTTCAGCAAGTTCAGATTACGAAGCGATTTTACCTAACTTTAGCGTAAAGCTTGAAATAAGCGATGAGCTAATAGCACGTGCTGCTGTATCACAAACAATTACGCGACCAACACTCGATAGTATGTCGCCTGTAACAGTAATTGAAACAACGCGCCAAGGGGGCAATTTAACATCAAGCTCTGGTAACCCTGCGCTTGAGCCATTTACCTCTGATAACTTAGATTTATCATTAGAGTGGTATTACGCTGATGCCAGTTATTTATCCGCTGGTTACTTTAGAAAGAATGTTGCTAACTTCATTATCAATACCACTGAAGATTTAACCTTTGAATTGTCTGACGGCGGATTGTTGACTGACCCCTCAACAGGTAACGATGTAGATAACCCTGACGCTGCTGACTCGACGGCTGTATTTACAAACACATTACCAAATAATAGCGAATCGGCGATTGTTGATGGCTGGGAAATAGCCTTACAGCATAGTTTTGATAGTGGCTTTGGTTTTATGGTTAATGCAACATTTGTTGATAGTGATGCAGAACTAGACCCTGCAGATATAACTCAAGTATTTGCATTAACAGGCTTAAGCGACTCTTATAATGTGGTTGGCTTTTATGAGAATGGCCCATTTCAGGCGCGTTTAGCCTATAACTGGCGCGATAGCTTTGTACAGTCACTAACACAGTTAAATGGTGATGGTGTGACGATAGTTGAAGACTATGCACAATTCGATGCCAGTGGCAGCTATGATATTACCGAAAATGTATCGGTGTTCTTTGAGGGTATAAACTTAACCGAAGAATACGTACACAAACGTGGTCGCTTCTCTAATCAATTACTAATGGTTGAAGATAGCGGGCGACGTTTTGCGTTAGGTGTTCGTGGAAGTTTCTAACTTAAATAATAAAAGTGGCTTTTACATTTAGTAATAGCCACTTTTTAAATATGCCTTTATAGGTAACAAGCATGAACCAGCAAAATAAAGAAATAAAAACAGTGGTTGTCGTTGGTGGTGGTATAGCAGGCTGGCTAACAGCTGGTCGATTAGCGGCGGACCATAAAAGTAATACCCCCGATGGTCTTAATGTTGTGCTAGTTGAATCTCCAAATGTACCAATTATAGGTGTTGGTGAAGGCACTTGGCCTACCATGCGTAGTACATTAATAGCACTTGGTATTAGCGAAACCGATTTTATACGCGAGTGTGAAGCAAGCTTTAAGCAAGGAGCAAAATTCGCCAAATGGGTGGATGGCAGCGATGATGATTTTTACTATCACCCATTAGTTCTGCCGCAGGGCTTTTCAAAAACCGATATGGCAGGGCATTGGTTAAATAACACAGCAGAGTCAACGTCTTTTTCAAACGCAGTGTGTTACCAAGAAGCTATTTGTGAGCAAGGGCTTGCCCCTAAAACAATTCGTACACCAGAATATGCTGCTATAGCCAATTATGCCTACCATTTAGACTCTGCAAAATTTGCCGTTTTTTTACAAAAACATTGTACTCAGCAGCTAGGCGTTAAACATATTTTAGCTGATGTAACGCAGGTCAATAATGCTAAAAATGGCGATATTGCAAGCGTTACTACAAAGCAACAAGGTGAAATTAGCGGTGATTTATTTATCGATTGCACTGGTTTTTCATCATTGTTGTTAGGCGAGCATTATAAGATTCCTTTTCAGCCCTGCGATGATGTGCTGTTTATTGATACCGCCTTAGCAGTGCAAGTCCCTTATGAAGATGAAAATGACAGTATTGCATCTCACACAATTTCAACAGCGCAAGAAGCGGGTTGGATATGGGATATAGGATTACAGCACCGCCGTGGGGTGGGCTATGTGTACTCCAGTAAGTACAGTACCGAGTCGCAAGCAAGGGAAAAACTTAGAGAGTATGTAGGCGATAAAATAGAGTCGTTAACAATTAGAAAAATCCCTATTAAAAGTGGCCACCGCTCACATTTTTGGCAAAACAACTGTGTTGCGGTTGGGCTTTCGGCTGGTTTTTTAGAGCCACTAGAAGCTTCTGCATTGGTATTAGTAGAAATGTCAGCGCAAATGATAAGCGAACAACTTCCCCATACCCGGGATATTATGGATATTACCGCCAAACGCTTTAATGAGACGTTTACCTATAGGTGGGAAAAAATAATCGACTTTTTAAAGTTACATTATATTTTATCAACCCGTGACGATAACGCATTTTGGAGCGATAACAGAGACCCTAAAACGATTCCTCAAAGCTTACAAGATCTAATGAAACTATGGCAATACCGCGCCCCTGCTGATCACGATTTTACAAGTAACAATGAGGTGTTTCCAGCGGCGAGTTATCAATATGTTTTATATGGTATGGGCTTTAAAAGTGATTACAGCACAACTGCCTATATGCTTGAAGACACTGTTTTTGCTAAAAGTCAGTTTGATAAAAATAAGAGCATGATAAACCAAGCTGTAACTAACTTACCTAGTAACCGAGAATTGTTAAATAAAGTTAAGAATCATGGGTTTAGCACTATTTAGCTTAAAAATTTACACATAAAAACAATAAAGAGACACACATGGAAAATTTAGTCGCATTAGAACAAAATGCTCATCAGCACATAAAAATAGACACACAAAAGGCACAATCACACGCAGAAAACATTAATATGGTCCCTGTTGTTATGGCAGAACTTAATCAAATTGCTGTTCAGCAGCCTATAGTTTTTGCAAAAAACTCAGAAACAGGGGAGTTTACACTCAATGCTTTATTAGGCTTTGAGCAACATGAGAACTTGTTTTATCAGAACTCGCAGTGGCAGGGTGTGTATTTACCGCTTCAATTACAGCGTCAGCCATTTTTTGTTGGTGATACTCATGCGCAGCAAACTCAATACCCTGTGTGTATTAATTTAAATAGCCCAGCAGTCGTTAATAATCGAGCGCAAAGCCAGAATAATTTAGAACCAATTTATACCCAAAGCGCAGAAGAAAGTAGCTATTTCAAACAAATAAAGCAGTGTTTAGGGCATTTACTACAGGGCGAAATAGACAATAAAAAGTTAATTGATACCTTGTTACAGCATGATCTACTGCAGCCATTATCGCTTGAGGTCACGTTTCAGAACAGTCAAAAAACAAAGTTAAACGGCCTATACACTATTAACCAAGAAAGACTCGCACAACTTAATAGTGATCAAATTACGCTTTTACATCAAAGCGCTTTATTACCCGCTATTTATACTGTTATAACCTCACTTGGCCAAATATACCCATTGATAGAGCGTAAAAATGCAGTGCTTAATTTAGCCGATGATTGATTTTAAACTAAACGAAAATATGGCGTTACACATACATACTGTAGGGGAAGAAAAAACTCCAATTATTGTTATTGATGATTTTGTAAATAATGTAGATGCGCTTATTAATTTTGCTGCGTTTTCTCAAAGTGCTAGAGAAGCGTTTTGCGCACAAGAAAGTGATTTTTACCCAGGAGTAAGAAAAGCAGCACCGCTTAGTTATATCGAGCGGTTAAAAGCGCTTGCGCCAATTATTAATTCACACTTTGATATGGCGGATAAAAGCGAGTTCGATGTAATTCTTTCTGCTTTTTCAATTGCATGCACTGAGCCTAATAAGCTCAGGCCAATACAAATGCTCCCTCATTTTGATACACCTAATATGAATCAACTTGCTATGGTGCACTTTTTATGTGATGAAACTCATGGTGGCACTTCATTTTATAAGCATAGAGCCCTAGGGTACGAACGTATAACAAAAGAGCGGCTTATGCTTTATAGGCAAGCTATTAAGCAACAAGCCATGGCGCAAAAACTTCATAAAAATCCACAATATATAAATGGAAGTACAACTTTGTTTGAGCAAGTTTACAGTGTAGAGGCTAAGCTAAATCGGGCAGTTATATACCCAAGTAATTTATTGCATTCCGGTAATATAAACGCGTCTAATGGTTATGCCTGTGACCCAGTTAATGGGCGTTTAACTATCAGTAGCTTTGCTGTTTTACGCTAGCTTTTTTATTACCGACTAAAACTCTCAAAGTACTCTTTTTGCAATTCTATAGTAAGTGCTTTAGGGCGAATACCTTGTACTAAGCTATATACCTCATCTTTTGTGTAACCTGCCGAATTTAAAATAAGCGCAGCGACCAAACCTGTGCGGCCAGTGCCGCCTTTGCAATGTATGGCAATGGTTTGTTTGTGTTGTATGGCCTGTAATATGTCGATTTTATGGGTGTTCCAGCTTGATGTAAAAGGCTGTTTGGGTGCTTCGTCGTCATTTATTGGTAAATGAAACCAGGTTATATCGTGCTTACTGCACTCACTATTAATTGTTTGTACGTTGTTTTTTTCAAGTTCTTTTTGCGGCATAAGTGAAAGCAGCATGTGAGTGCCAGCCGCCTTTAATGTGGTGATTGAATCCGCTAGGTTTTGCGTTTTTGTGCCAGGGCAGGGCGTAAAAATAATATTTGCGCCGTTATTAAGTGATAAAACATTGTATGGGTGCGCGCTCATGGTAAGTCCTTTATTTTTAATGAATTTGCTTTTATACGCTCACTATAGCGTGTTTTAGTTACAAGTTTAAGATTGAATAATAAGCACAAATGCTAGATACTGTTTTTATATACAGTTATGGCGATATTATGAAAAAAGAATTACCAGCAAAATACTATTTAGCGCATTTTAGAGAGCTTATTGAGTTTGTAACAAGTAAATGCATGCATTTACTTGAGCCTAAACATAGTGAATTTATTAGTAAAATTAATCAGCTAGATGAGCAAAGCCAGTGCATGTTGGCGCGTGTGTACTCGCGAAAGCCTTATTTAGTGCAGGCGCAATCGCTTAATTATGAAGAAATAACCTCGCCGCATCAGGCTATTTATACGCTAAAAAAAGCCGGTATTTTATTAGAGCCAAACGAGCAGCATTATTCGCAGCTTTTAGCGCACTTAACTAAGCCTTCTTTGGTTGAGTTGCTAAGTAATTACAGTGAGCAAATAAGCTTTAAAAAAAGCGCCGCTAAAGGCGCGCTGGTGGATGTTGCGCGTGAGTTTTTTAAAGCATGCCCACAAGAGCTTGCGCCACTTTATAGCCAGTATGTAATTAACAACCGCAGTGATTACTACGAATATTTTGAGTTTTTATTTGCAGGCAAACTAAGCAGTGGCGATGTGAATCATCAAAACCGTTTTGTAATGCGAGACTTAGGCTTAACCGCTACGCGCGAAGGACACAGCGAGAGCTTGTCGCGTTTTGAAACACTTGACGAAGCGCAATCAAACTATTTATTAAACCGTTACCGGTTAGCATTTAAAAATATTACAGATGAGAGCGACTATGTTGCTTTAGCGTCGCAGGTTTTAGTGCAAGCTGCACATGGTGCAATTGCCGTTGTATTAAAAAACAAACTATTAGTTAGGCTTTATAGGCAGCTAAAAACAGTTGATAGCGAACTTGCTTTTAGTTTACTTGAAGGGTGCGTGGATGATAGCGAAGCACAAGAAATTCAAATAAGAGAGCAATACAGGCTTGGCAATAAAGAGTGGGTAAAAGCACGGTTAGAAGCCATTATCGAAAACCCACTTACTGATGATTTACTTTATTTTGCTGACGATTTTTTAATGCGTAAGTTTAATAAAAAAACACGTTCGCGTTTAAGTGCCATGCTTGCCGACACTCAGTGCGTGCTAGAAATAGATGAACTGTACCGAGGTGAAGTAGAGCAGGGCGTAAACGATTATTATACTCGCGAAGGTATGGCTGTATTTAATACCGAAAACACGCTTTGGCAAAGTTTGTTTGGTTTAGTATTTTGGCACGAGTTATTTGTGGAGTCGCCTTATCCGCCATGCAATGAGTTTGATATTTATCCGCAAGTATTAAGGCTTGGTAATTTTTATGAAGCGCAGCAAACACAGATAAACGAGCGCTTAGCTCAGTGCCAAACGTCGCAAGCATTACTTAATTTAGTATGCAAAAATGCAGCGCAATACTTTGATCAGCCCAATGGATTATTTAGATGGCGCAGCAATTTATTAGAGCCACTAGAAGCGCTTATTTTAAACAGCCCACTTGAGGCATTAATTACTCATTTAACGGCTATGAGTAAACATTATTTACAGCTAAAAGACGGCTACCCCGACTTAATGGTTATTAATAATGGCCAAGTACATTTTGAAGAAGTAAAAGCCCCAGGCGATAAGCTTAGGCGCAACCAACTTACAACTATTGATAATTTAAAAAATGTGGGCTTTACAGTACACATTGCTGCAGTTAAGTGGTTTGTAGACCCAAACCGTGTTTACAGCGTAGTTGATATAGAAACCACGGGTGGCTTAAAAGGCGGCAACCGAATTACCGAAATTGGTATTGTTAAAGTGCAGCACGGTAAAGTAATTGATACTTGGACAAGCTTAGTTAACCCCGAGCGCCATATACCTGGCTTTATTACGTCATTAACCGGTATTAGCGACAGTATGGTTTACAACGCGCCTGTATTTGCCAATATAGTTAAGCCGCTATTAGATATACTCGCAGGCAGTATTTTTGTAGCCCATAACGTTAATTTTGACTACGGCTTTATTAAAAAAGAGTGCGAGATGGCAGGGCACTTTTTTAAAATGCCAAAAATGTGCACCGTGGTTGAATCGCGCAAAGCGTTTAAAGGCTTAAAGTCGTATTCGCTTGGTAACCTTAGTGCGCATTTTGATTTAAATTTAACCAGCCATCACCGCGCATTGGCCGACGCAACCGCCACTGCCGAGCTGTTATTGCTGATACAAAATAGTGAAACGCAAACGCCGTAGGGTATTGGCTTACCTTTAAGTATTTGAAATTTAGTTAATAAGTGATTTTATTGTAATTTTTTAATTTATTTTGGAATAAAGTGTTTTTGTAAATCGTCTTCTTTATGTCAATCCGACAAACTAGAGGACAAAACAATGACTAAATTAAATAAAATTGTAAGCGTAATGATGTTAAGCGGTGTGTGTACTTTTACAGGTGCAGTGCACGCCGCTGATATTGAAATATCTCAGTCAACGTCGGCGCAGCAACAAACATCTACATCTATTGCGCTTTCACAAAATGGTTTAACAGCCAGTGGTAGCAATGACACAAACGCATCTAGCAATACACAAGTAACGGCAGATGACTCGCAAAACACAGATTCAACGGCGAATAACACGCAAACTTCAGCGCAAGAAAGCAGTGAGGCCGCAGAGCCTGCAAATTCATTAGTTGCATCTGCCAGCTCATCTTTAAATAACTCATTGAATGCATCGGCATCGTCTTTAAATGCCACAGGCAATACCACAGTCAATACAGCGCTTGATGCAACCGCGCAGTTAACCTCATCGGCGGATAATTTAACGACTGCAGTGAGCCAATCGTCATTACTTTCTGTTAGCTCTGAGCAAGGCGCTCAGCCTGATACTACTGATACACCAACAGATGCCTCTTTACTTTCAAATGTGAGTAGCGCAACCGATTCAGTAACACAAGCTGATGCAGCGAGTGCGCTTAATGCGGGTGAGCTTACAAACCAATTAGCAATTACTAATACGGCTGCAAACTCAGTGAGTTCTGCACTGCAGGTAGGTGATGCAATTAATACCAGTAATGAAATTGTAAGTAGTGTTCAGCAATCTTTAACTGCCAGTGTGCAAGATAGTACGGTTAGCAGCTTACAAAGCACGGTACAACAAAGTGTTAGCGGGCAGGTGAGTGCAGCGGTTACTGATCAAATTAGTAACGATGTAGCACTTAGCACCGCAAGTGAAGTAGTAACCAACATTACTAACGATTTAGACCTAGGCCTTTAATACGCCAAGTGCTTGCACAAATGCCGAATAGGGAAACCTATTCGGCCTGTTGGAGAATAAATATGAAAGCAGTTATAACCGCCACATTGTGTGTTTTTAGTGCTCAAGCGGTGCTTGCACAAACTAACCACATTAAAACAGCTGAGCAAAATAATCCCCTTAAAAGTAGCTTTGAGCTAAATGCAGATGCAGAAGTTGGGGTATTAAGTAACTCGGCGCTCTCTGTTCAGGAGCTTGACGATATTTCGTCGCAAAGCGACAGCGGCATAAAAACCGCAGCCGGTGTTAATGCAAAATGGCAAGTAACCAAAAACGCTAAATTAACCTCAAGCTATAAGTTTGAACAACAAGACTACGATGAATTTGATCAATACGATTTAGACCTTCATCAATATGGTTTAGATGGCAGCTACAGCTTTAATAGCCATGAAGTAGGGGTTCGTTACGATGGTGCAAAAGCAAATGTAGATGGCGATACATTTTTACATTTTAATCAAGCCAGCGCCTACTATGGCCATTTTTTAAACCCGCATACGTATTTGCGTATGAGTGTAAAAACCAAAGCTAAACGTTTTGCTACTGCAAAAGCACGTAATGCCGACGGCGTAGGCGGCGATGTAGCGCTTTATCATTTTATAAATAATGGGCAAACCATGCTAATGGCAGCGCTAAGCGCTGATAAAGAAAACGCCGACGACAACCAATACGACTTTAACGGCTACGGCTTTACTACTAAAGTTACGCACAAATTTACGGCCTTTAATGTGGCTAACAAAGTAGGGGCTGGCTGGCGTTATCAAAATAAAGATTACGATGAGCAAACAACGGATGATTTTTTTGAGCAAATACCGTCGCGAGATGAGCACCGAAATGTAGTTAATGCGTTTTATAACGTAGCTGTGTTTGAGCACGTAACGCTAATAGCCGAGGCTGAATATGGCGATTATCAATCAAAGCTTAGTAGTAATACCTATACGCAATCGGTTTTATCGGCGTCAGTTAAAGTGCACTTTTAGGTGGGTAAATGGCGCCATAACCAAAGGTGGTGTCTTTGCCTTGCTCGCCTAAATCGACGACCAGCGATGTAAGCTCGTTAAGTGCTTTGGTTTTATTATTCCCATGCTTTAACAATAAACAACTTAATGCCGCGCTTACATGCGGCGCCGCCATTGACGTACCCGACTCCCTCCCAAATTTTCCATTGCCTTGGCTTGTAACAACATTTACACCAAGGGCTGCAAAGTCTATGTAATCGCCTTTATTTGACCATCTATAAATGTGGTTTTTTGAATCAATAGCACTTACCGCTATCACGCTTTTATACGCGCCTGGGTATAACGGCTGCGACGCCGGCCCTTGGTTACCCGCAGCAGCTACAATTAATACGTTTTGTTTTAATGCTGCAGTAATACTTGCTTCTAAAATTGCGTTATTTGGCCCTGTTAGGCTCATATTTATTACGGGGATTTTATTACTAACTAGCCAGTTAAGTGCCTCTACTATGGCAAATAATGTAGCCCCTTGTGCATATTCAGATTGCCTATAAAACACCTCGGCACTGTATAGCTCTGCACTGCTTAAAAGCGGGCTGAGCATTACTCCTTTACCTGTAATTAACCCCGCTATGGCGGTGCCGTGTAAATTTGGCGAGCTTAACCCTTTAGGTAAAAAGCTTTGCGTGGTGATATTTGCGCCTTTAAAAGCGTTGTGTTTGGTATTAATTGCGCTGTCGATCATGCCAATTTTTACGCTTTGTGTGCAGTAAGGAGCAACAGGCTTATTTGGTGTTACTTTCACGCTAGGCTCGCCTGTTTGCGCTTGGTAAATGTGGTTTCGGTCAAGTATTGCAGACTCATCTAAGTTAAGTGCTTTTAATAACTCACTTTTAGAGTTAACACCTTGGGGTACATTAAAGCCCACTAAGCTCATGTTAAGTGCGTTGTAATTTTTTACCGATACAATGGTTACATTTTGCTGCTTTAGGGTATTAAGTTGTTGGCTATTTGCCATTAATAACCATTGGCGCTCTATTGCTCTAAAGCCGTTTTCAAGCTCTACTTCAACAAATGCGGTGTTTTGGCTATTTATATTAATGTTAAGCACATTGGGTAAGCTGCTAATTGGCTCACTAATTTGCGCTTTTAGTTCATCAATCGATATTTGTGGAACAGGCACCGGAAGCGGCAGGCGCTGTGCTCGCTCTATAGTTTGCTCAATACGCTGCTCTATTGGGTTTAGCTGCCCAAGCACCTGATCGACTCTTACTATATTGGCTGAACTCGTTGCGCTAAATATACAAAGCGAAGCGGCTATTATGTGTTTAACGCGTGTGTTTATAATATTCATAGTGGGTTACTTCTATTAAATTTATCATGCTGGTTAGTTAACGTTTAACACATAGAAATATTTCATTATTTAAATTATTTGGGAATAAATGCTTTTTTGAATCGTCTTCTTTATAAAAGGGGTAAAAATCAATGAACGAAACTATAAAAACCTTATTGCCCATGCTTAGGCGTTTTGCCTATTCGCTAACGGGTAGTAAAGCAGATGCAGATGATGTAGTGCAAATAACAATTGAAAAACTATTAGTAAAAGGCATTCCGGATGACGTTGAGCCTGCTAAATGGGCATTTAAAATTTGCCGTAATGTGTGGATAGACGAATACCGCTCACGCAAGGTAAGGCAAAATACGGCTCATGCCGATATTTTACCAGAGCCAATATCAAGTAATGAGCACCAAACACTCGAAAACAAACAAATGCTTAAAAATGTAAATACAGCACTTGGGCAATTACCCGAAGAGCAACGCGCCATAGTATCGCTGGTGGCAGTGCAGGGCATGGCTTATAAAGAGGTAGCACATACACTCGATATACCTATAGGCAGTGTAATGAGTAAATTATCGCGAGCACGCAGTACACTTTATAATTTAATAAAACCCGACTTTAAAAAGGAGCAAGTATGAACATTAACGACGAAACACTTAGCGCCTTTTTAGACTCAGAACTAAGCGAGCACGAAATGGAGCAAGTGCGTAAAGCCCTTGAAACCGATGATGAGCTAGTAATGCGACTTGCAGAGCTAAGCGAAGTAGACATGCGAGTAAAAGAGCACGCAGCAAGTATTGACGACGCACCACTTAGTGACTCATTAGCTAAAACGGTTGTAAAGCTTGATACAGCAACGACAAAAAACACGTTAAACAGTAATGTAGTAACCTTAACGCCTTGGCAAAAGGTTAAGCAATCGGCTAATAAAAGTTTAGCAATAGCTGCAAGCGTTGCCGTGGTATTTGGTGTTGCAATGACGAGCTATTTACAACCCAATGAGTCGCAAAATTTAGTAGCCAGTAACATAGCCACAGCACTTAATACACAGCTAAGTAGTGGTGAGTATAAGCAAAGTGATGGCTCACTATTTAGTGCACAGCTTAGTTTTAAAAATCAGCAAGGTGAGCTTTGTAGGCAGTATGCACTAAGCTCAAATAATACAATGCAAACAAGCATTGCTTGTAAAACGCAAAGCGGTTGGCAAATTAAAGCGCAAACAGCCGTGCAGCAAAGTAACAGTGGCGCGCAATATCAAACGGCGTCTAATAACAGTGAGTTAGATGCTGTTATAGATAGCATGATCAGCGGCGCACCACTAGATAGAGCGCAAGAGCAGCAAGCAATTAGTGCAAAGTGGCAGTTAAATAAATAATAATGTGTATAAAACGAGGTGAATTATGAAAACATCTATTTTAATTATCAGTATTTTACTTATGGCGGGTTGCGCATCTAAACCTGATTACCGCGCCGCGAATAATGGCTCACAAGGTTACAGCGAGCAAAAAATTAGCGACGATCAATACCGAGTAGAGTTTAAAAGTGTGTCAAACAACGTAGCAGATGCCGGTGACTATGCATTGTTACGCGCGGCTGAGCTTACCCAAGCGCAAGGCTACGACTGGTTTGTTGTAACGAATAAAGAAACCTTTGTTGAGTCTAAATCGCAAGCGCCCGCGTCAACTATTAGTGCATCACACAGCCAGCAATATGAGCGAAGCTGCGGTTTATTAACTTGCGAAACACGCGCACGCCCAACAAGCAGTGTAGGCGTGCAGGTGAGCAACAATGATAAACGCAAAGAAGTGCACACCCTGATTGATATTAAAATGGGTAAAGGCATTAAACCCAGCGACAATAGCTATAGCGCACAAGACTTAATTGAAAACTTAAGCAAAAAAGCACAAAAGTAAGCGCTTTGTAAAAGCACTTAGCGTGTTTTAGCTAGGTGCTTTTTTCGCGGTAAAAATCCAGTAACCAGCATAGTGCCCACAATAACAAATAAAGCGCCTAGTAACGTGTTTGGCCCAATTTGCTCGTCTAAAATTAAATGTCCCCAAAAAATGCCAAATAGCGGAATTAAAAACGTGACCGTTAAAGCTGAGGTTGGGCCTATATCTTCAATAAGTTTAAAAAATAAAATATAAGCAAGTGCGGTACACATTACTCCTAATACAAGTACACCTAGCATAACGTTGGTGCTTGGTATTTCTCGTATTGGCATAAATAAGATAAGCGGTAATACCATAAAGCTTGAAGCCCACATTGAGCCATGGGCGTTATCGAATGGGGGCAGTTTAGGCGCGTTTTTAGTGTAATGCGATGCAATGGCATAGCAAAGTGATGCGCTTAATGCCGCTACTATGGCCAAAATTGATTGGCTATTTAACACAAAATGATTTTGCCCAACCAAAATAACTACGCCAATTAAACCCAGCAGTAAACCAATCACCATACTTTTATTAGGCTTTGTTTTTGTCCATAAAATTCCAACAACAACACCCCATATTGGTGTTGTAGAATTTAAAATTGAGAGTGTGGATGCGCTGATAGTTTGGGCTGCGTAAGCAAAAAATAAAAACGGCAAAGCAGAATTAAACGCGCCTATAATAAAAAAGTGTTTTGTGTGCTCAGTAAACGCCAAGCGGCGTTTTAAGTACAGCGCCACAATAAAGAGGGTGAGTGCGGCAAAGCCAACTCTAAATTCTATTAACACCGCTGGGCCTAAGCTGTTAGCTGCCATTCGCATAAATAAAAATGACGCGCCCCAAATTGCAGCCAGAAAAAATAACCGAAGTAAACTTGCTAAGCTCATGATAGTATTTTAATTATACAAACAGGATTACACAATAGCAGGCTTTGCAAAGAGTGTAAGCCAGATTCGGTACTCGCATATAAAAAATAATAAAGGACTAGTTATGGCTAAATGTATATCGGTTGCAGCAATTTTGGCTGTAGGTTTATTAGGTGGGTGTGGGTCCACCCCTGTTAGCCTATACAGCGACAATACAATGAAGAAAAAAGAATACAATGGTATTAAAGCGTATAAAAAGGGGCTCTACGAGCAAGCTTTTTATGATTTAAAAGAGCCGGCAGCACTTGGCTATAAAAGTGCACAATACACGTTGGCATTCATGTTTTTAAAAGGCCAATACTTGGAGCAATCTACTAAACTCGGAATGGGCTGGCTAGGTGTTGCAAAAGAAGCGGGGGTTGAGAATTGGTCTGCGCAATACGATGCATTTTACAGTGCAGCGACTACGCAGCAAAAACAACAAATAGACGAAACAGTTGAGTTGTATATAATGCAATTTGGCGTTAAAGCACAAAATATGACCTGTCGGCGTTCAACTTCGCCTAGGCGTACATTTGGTGAAGTTAAAATTGATTGCACTAAGCACGAAGGTAGCGTTACCGAGCACGACATACAGATAATAGAATAGAGTTATGACTTTTCTAGCTTCTTTTCAAAGTCGCTTTTAACTATTTCAAGTGCTTTAAGTACTTCTTCTGGAGCAACATCGTGTTGCTCTAGTATCATAATTAAATCTACTGCAAGTTTCATATGTGTAGGGGCTTGATCAAGTGGACTTGTCATTTAACTCTTTCTTTTTTGATATTTGGCTGATGGCAACGTTTATTGCGGTTTGTACACGTTGTTCCATATGTATGCGTTCTGATTGCGGTAAATAAAACGCCATATCTACATCGTAGCGAATATATCGTGGCGGGAGCTGATTTAGTACCGTACAACAAAAGTCAGCCATTACATCTTCATCATATTTTTCATCAAGTTTAAGTTTGATAACTTCCTCGACTACAATCTTTTCGTAATAGTTGTGTATGTCTTCGTGTAATCGCATATTCCCACCGCTTTAAAATAATCAGTTTAATTGAGTCTATACTATGGCTTGCTATAAATCGATAGCGGCTTTAAATAGTTGTTTATGAACATTAATTAGTGAGCTCAAATTACGCTGATAACCTCCGCCTAGGCCGCACATTAGTGGGATTTGGTGTTGCTTACAAAAGTTGAGAGAAAAAAAGTCGCGTTTATATACGCCATCTAGTGATACTTCAAACAAGCCTAACTCGTCTTTTGTGTAAATATCAGCACCTGCATTATACAAAATAATATCGGGGCTATGAATACGCACGCAAAAATCGAGTGCTTGCTCTAATGTAGCAAGGTACTCAGCGTCGGTTGTTTTAGCGGGCAATGCAAAATCGTAGGTGGACTCTTGCTTATTACGAGGAAAATTTTGTTCACAATGAATTGAGCAGGTAATAATTTGGTCATGGTTTTGAGTGATTTGTGCTGTGCCATCGCCTTGGTGTACGTCGCAATCAAAAATTAAAACAGTGTCGGCTTGCTCTGTATTTATTAAATGTGCTGCTGCAATAGCTAGATCGTTAAAAATACAAAAACCGCTGCCGTAATCACTGTATGCATGATGATAGCCACCACTTAAATTAGCCGAAAAACCATGTTTTAGCGCGTGTTCACTACTTTGGATGCTTGCCCCAACTGATAGTAATGTGCGCTCTACCAATTCATTTGAATAAGGAAAGCCCATTTTTTTTATGGCTTTATTGCTAAGAGTCCCATTTAAAAAGTCATCTATATAACGTTGGCTATGACATAGCGAAAGTTGAGATTTGGTTGCTTTTTCAGGCTCTTGAAAGTGAATAGCCGAAACACCTAGGTTTTCTATTTCTGTTTTAAGTAACTTATACTTTTGAATAGGGAATCGATGACGTTCTGGGAGTATAAGGTCTGAATACAATGGATGATAATAAAGCTGCATAGTAAAGTGCACCTTAACGCAGCTGCTGTTTTTCTACTTGTTGAATTTTATCTTCGGTGGCAGAAATTGCTTTTCTGCAGCGGCCTAATCGAGCGTGTGTGCTTAATATTTCAAGGTTAAGCTTTTGTGCTTTAGCAGGCGAGGCTTTATCCATTTGCATTTTTCGCTCTTCAATCATGAGCACTAAACGGCGTTCAAACTCATGGTTTTGTTTTAATTCGTCGTAAAGCTCATGGGATGATTGCATTATTTTTTGCACAGCTTGCTTATAAACGGTTTGCTTAGGGCGTGGTTTATAATGGCTTTTGTTTTCTTTAACCCAAATAGGCGTTGATTTAATAACGTTGAATACAGCTTGTATTTGAGCTGCAATACGTTCAAGCGCGTAGGTATAAGCATGGCGATGCTCGCTTGGCGGTAACCTTGAAACTTCGTCTTCTATTTCTATTACGTAATCGACTAGGTTCATGCTTTTGGTACTAAAAACTGCGCGGTCAAACAAGCTAGGTTGTGCTTGCATGTAACGATTTTTAGAAAAAAGTTTAGCTTTATCAAATTGCTCAGCTTGTTGTTTTAGCGTTGCAACTTGTTGGCGTAGTTTATCTAAAGCCATTGAATGCATATTAAAAGTAAGCCTCGTAAATTAGTTTTAATGCTAAAAGTATAACCATAGTATTAAATACTGGGCGAATAAATTTGCTACCAAAACGTATTGCTGAATGCGCCCCAAACCATGCGCCTAGCATAATAAAAAAGCCCATTGTTATGCCAAGTAAAAAGTTTACATGGCCGAGTGCAACAAAGGTAATTAAAGATATAAAGTTAGACACAAAATTCATTGAACGCGCTAAACCACAGTTGAGTAGCAGGTTCATTTTGTAAAGCATGCCATTAGAAGCAGTCCAAAATGTACCCGTACCTGGGCCTGCTAAACCATCAAAAAAGCCTAATGCTAAACCTTGTAGCCATTGTTTTATTTTCATCGCTTTGTTTAGTTTAGGAAGTTCATCGCCTTCGGTGGTGCTTAAATTACCAAATAAGCTATAGCCAGCAACTAAAATAATAATAATGGGGAGTAGTTTGTTTAAAAAATCGATACTTAAATGATCAACAATAACAGTACCTATCAATGCACCTATTGCGGTAGCAATAATGGAGGCTGCCCAAAACTTAGGACTAAATAAGTTCTTTTTATAGTATGTATAGCTTGCCGTTAACGAGCCAAAGCTAGCCGCTAATTTATTGGTGCCTAATGTTAAATGTGGAGGTAAGCCAGCAGTTAATAAAGCGGGTACAGTTAACATGCCACCGCCACCGGCGATAGCGTCTATAAAACCTGCGGCAAGTGCAACAGCACATAAAACAGCCCAGGTTGTTGGATCGAGTGCGAGTTCAAACATTAATAATCTATTTGTCTTTTAAAAGGTGGTAGGGTGTCGAGCATGGCTTTACCGTATCGCTTAGTAACTAAGCGTCTATCGAGAATAGTAATACAGCCTTCATCACTCTCTTTTCGCAGCAGTCTACCACAGCTTTGTACCAATTTCTTTGCGGCATCTGGCACGGTAATCGTTAAAAACGGGTTACCACCTTTGCTTTGTACAAATTCTGCTTGCGCTTCTTCTATTGGCGAAGTAGGTACAGCAAACGGAATTTTAGTAATTATTAGGTTCTCTAAATATTTACCTGGTAAATCAAGACCTTCCGAAAGGCTCTGGGTTCCAAATAAAATACTGCCTTTGCCTTCGTCTACATTTTTAGTGTGTAATTTAAGCAATGCTTCTCGCGACATCTCACCTTGTACTAATAAGTTAAAACCTTTTGTTCTAAGAAACTTTGTTACGTGGTCCATTTGCCAGTAAGAAGCGAATAGTACAAGGTTCGCTTTTTTATCATTTAGGTACTCTGGTAAAGTTTTAGCTAGGTGATCACTAAAGTCTTTATCGGTAGGTTCTACTTTAGATACCGGAATACGTAAAGTGGCTTGTTTTGGGTAATCAAAAGGAGAAGGTACTTTAATAAATTTAACGCCTTCTTCTTTAGCAAGTCCTGTTTCGTAAGCAAAGTGATCAAACGAGCCCAGTGCACTTAATGTCGCAGAGCACAAAACAGCGCCCGCGCATTCTCGCCACAATTTATCTTTTAAGTAATAACCGACCTCGATAGGGCAGTCGCTTAATAAGTGGTCGTGATGGCTTTTATATTCAAGACGTTTTATCCACCGTGCATGGGGAGCACCTTCGCCTTTTTTTGCGTAACTAAACCATAGTTTGTTTAGTTGCTCTAAGCGGTTTATGTATTGACCGCTTTCGCCTAGTATTGGGTCGGCAACGTAAGGTTTTATGTCGCCGTCGCTTACATCTTGGGTAAGGGTGTCGTGCATTTTGTTTAAACAGCGCAGCGCATCTTGCGTGGCTTCGCTTATGTCTTTTGCTTTACTGTGCAGCGATTGTGGAATTTCACCGTGCTCAAAGCGATAAGTATCGTCTTTCGAATATTCAAAGTCAGCATTATCGAGAATATCGCGAACTACTTTTAAATCTTTATTCGCGTCATTAATACTGTCGCAAAGTTTAAAGTTTTGGCCAATGGCTCTTTGCCCCACTAAAACCTTTGCCATTTTTCCGCTAAACTTGGTGAGCTTATCAAGCCATTCTATTGTACCTTTAATTGTTGCTGCGGCCGATGAAAAGTCGCGTGTTATATGTGCTAAATGATGCGCTTCATCAATTACATAAATGGTGTTGTCGGGCTCGGGTAAAATTTTACCGCCGCCTAAGTCTAAATCAGCTAGTAATAAAGAGTGATTAATTACCAGCACATCCATTTGCATTAATTGATTACGAGCAAGCTGAAACGGACACGTTTGATGGGCCTTCATTTGGCGTTGGCATGAATGTTTATCGCACGCTATTAAGTTCCATACTCTGTCGGCTACGGTATCGGCCCAGCTGTCTCTATCGCCTTGCCATTTTTTATTCACATATGCGTTATATAGCTCATTCAAACACTTGGTTTCCATTGCGCTCAATGGTGAAGTAAGCGTTGGCATAAAGTCCATTTGTGTTTGACTATCGCCGTTTACAGCATTATGTAATTTGTGAGCGCAAATATAACGATGGCGACCTTTTACCAAATCAAATTTAAAGTCGAGGCCTGAATGCTTTTTAAAAAATGGGAGCTCTTTTGCTATTAATTGTTCTTGCAGTGCAACGGTTGCGGTAGAAATAACTAGCTTCTTTTTTTGCGCTAAGGCAAGAGGCAACGCGCCTAAACAATAGGCAAGAGACTTACCGGTACCGGTGCCTGCTTCAATTACGCAAATGCGCTGCTTTTTATGGTATTCGCCAGCAAGTGTTTTTGCTATTTCGGCTACAAGATAATTTTGACTGCTACGAGGGCGATAATCTTTTAGGTTACTAGCCACATGCTGGTGTACTTGCCTAATTGTTTTTTTTAGTGAGTCAGAAAGCATGGGATGATTTACCTAAAGTATGTATATAATTACAGTGCTATGGATTTTAGAGTTATAAGAGTGTAACTACAAGCAGCTTGTTTACTAATTTAGCCTATTAAGCAGTGGCGTTAGATGATTTGCATATTTTTTCCAGTCAGTCAGCGCTTCTTTGTAAATTGGCTTACGTACTTGTTCTGAACTGGGAGTTAAAACAGGGCGTTGGTTATTATAAAACTCATAACACGCTTGCTCTACTACTAAATTGCAATGTTCAAATAAATCATTAACCGTTTCAGTGAAGTTGTTTATTAAGCTTTCATAATTAATTGTATATATTTCGTCAGGATATACGCTATGCCAATGTGTCATCAGCTTATAATATTCATTCATGTAGTGAGCTAAATCTTCCTGATCGTAGCTATAACTATGGCCTTGTGAAAATGAGTGCTTATAAAGGCTCCATGCAGTCGCTTTTTTATCTCGTTGTACATCGATTATTTTTGCATTAGGGAATAAAGTTTTGATAAGAGCAATATGTTGAAAGTTGACTGGTTGTTTATCAATAAAGTAAGGCTTGTTATTGCGAAAAGGTTCAATGAATTTTAAGTAGCGTTTGGCTAATGTTGCCAAGTGCTCTTGAGTCAAACTATTTAGCTTATAAGGTACGTTGCTTTTTATCTGAAGGTTTTCTAACTCTACTGCAATAGAATTGATTTCTGATAATTCATAGCTAGCGTCAACATGGCTATGCGATGCCAGTATTTGCTCAATAAGTGTAGAGCCACTTCTAGGTAAGCTTACAATAAATATCAGCTGGACTTCATTTTCGGTTGAGGAATGTACTGTATTGGCTACTTTTTTGGTTAGGTATTTTTTACAGCGCTCATTAAAGTCATTAGTAATGTAAGGGCTAAGTGACTTTTGTAAATCGTTACTTATTCTTAGCTGCAAAAAGGCATCTTCGTATCTGCTAAGTTGTTCATATGCTTTAGCTAAAGCAAAGTGAAGTTGTGCTCTATTTAATTTATTTGAGTCTATTGTTATCTGCTGTTCTAAATTAGCTATATTGAGCTGAGTGAAAGTATATGTTTTTAAGTTTGCTAAGTTCCAATAGGCTTCACCTATATGAGGAGCTAGTTTTATTGCTTTGCAATAAAATGCAATCGCACTTTGATTATTTCCAACTATCTTTTCTATGTTCCCAAGTCTTAAATTGCAATATGCGGGGTGATAATTTTTATTTAGCAAAGATTGGTAATTTAGAGATGCATTTTTGAAGTCCATCATTTTTACATAGGCAGCAGCGAGTAAACTTTGGGATTTTGGTAGTAAAGTAACTAATGTGGTCGACCTATTATAAAAGGAGATTAGTTCTAAATATTGCTTTGTATTAAATAATGCTTCAATGTGCGCATCATAAGCGGCTGATTTTGTATTGTTTATATTTATATTATGAGAAGTAATAGCCAAATACGTTTTTAAGTCGCTTGCTTGAAAAGCTATTTTACTTAATAACACTAAAACACGGTATTCATTCGTAACAAGATTGAGCAACTCATGGGCAATGGTTTCTGCTGGCTTTAATTCTTTGTTTAATAGATGCTGATTCGCTTTATCTAAACGCTGGTTAAACCAAGCAATCATCTCATATTGCTTTGTGGCTTGTTGGTATTGCTCTTGCTCTTTTAACTGTCGATGTACTTGGGCTAATATTTGCCAAGCTTGATGGTGTTCTGGTGCACTTTGAATTAGAGGTAATATTAACTTTTTAGCTTGTTGAAGCTTGTTTTGTTGAAGGAGATTATTAGCGTGTTGGATAATTTCAGAAGGGCTCATTGAATGCTCATATTATTTTTTCTTAAGACTAACTTAGAAAGAAATAAAATATAACCTGCTTTACAAATTTTATTTTTGTCGTTTTTTATTACAAGGCTTATTTCATTAATGCGCTTAGACTCGGGGTTTATTCTCTCTACAGAAACAGTTGATTCACCTTTGGGCGTAAGTTTTGTTATTTGGCTTTTAACTGAAAAAGGGCCATTAAAAGCAATTAGCTTACCAGAGTCAGTTGTTTTTTTTATCAAGTTAAAGGATAAAGCGACGGTAGAAAAAGTACTGCGGCTCTCAGATGTTTCTTTTGAAATTGTCCCTGTAGAATTAAAAGATTTTCAGCAGGGGACTGTGGCTGGTTGCTACTTTAAATCACTTAAACATTACTACAATGCGTTAAAAGCTCTAAGCGCAGAGGGCATTGTGACATACGAAGATGACATACGCCCTATAGATCGCTTTTTAATGGAGCGATTTATTAAAGGCTCCACATGGGTGAGAGGAGATATTACACAAAAAGACGGATATAGGCTGTTAACCAATTGCCAATTTAAAAATAACCCAGATGTAAATCCTAAGTTTAAAACAGTTTCTTTAGACATCGAGTGCAATGGAGAAGGGGTATTATTTTCCATTGGTTTGGTCGGTCATGGCATTGATTGTGTATTAATGATTGGCAGTCCTATTAAATATAGTGATGCAATTGAAATAATATGGTGTGTTGATGAAATCGATCTTTTACAAAAATTACAGCACTTTATAGCAAAAACAGATCCAGATCTTATTATTGGTTGGAACGTCATTGAGTTTGATTTTTCTGTTCTTCACTCCAGAGCTGAAACTCTAGGTATAGAATTGCGTCTTGGACGTAATAGCGAAAAAATAAAATTACGAGTAGGCCATTATACTCGATTAACTATACCAGGAAGAGTTGTTATAGACGGTATAGACACGTTAAAAAATGCGACCTACCACTATGATAGCTTTAGCCTGTCAAATGTAGCTGCTAAGGAGCTTGGTGAGAAAAAGTTCATCAGTTCAAGTGACCAGCTAGCAGAAATTGAACGCCAATTTAATGATAATAAGTTATCCCTTGCGAAATACAATAGACAAGATTGCGTACTGGTTCTACGTATTTTTAACAAATTAAATTTACTTGATTTTGCTGTTGTTAGGAGTCAATTAACGGGGCTTGAACTTCATAGAATGGGCGGTTCAGTCGCTTCATTTGTTAACCTTTATCTGCCCTTACTTCACCGAAGTGGTTATGTTGCACCTAATTTAGGAGATCATGGCTTAAGTTTTGATAGTCCTGGAGGGTATGTAATGTCTTCAAAACCGGGGTTTTATAAAAATGTACTTGTACTCGACTTTAAAAGCTTATATCCATCAATTATGCGTACTTTTTGTATAGACCCTCTTGGTTTAATTGAGGGGTTGCTCAATCCAAAAGATGCAATTCCAGGATATAATAATGCACTTTTTTCAAGACATAAAAATCATTTACCAGCCCTTATAAAAACTCTATCAATAACAAGACAAGAAGCAAAAGATAGCCAAAAACCTATGTTATCGCAGGCTATAAAAATTATTATGAATAGCTTATATGGAGTGCTTGGTTCTCGGGGGTGTCGCTTTTACGATCCACGTCTTTCAAGTTCAATCACACTACGTGGGCACGATATAATGCAAACCACAAAAAAATGGATAGAGGAGTGTGGGTACAATGTAATTTATGGCGATACAGATTCAATATTCATTACTTTGGATGACGGTTTGAATACGCTTCAATGCGATGAAATTGGTAAACAATTAGCTATTAATATCAATCAGCAGTGGGTACAAGAAATTAGTCAGAAGCACGACTTAGAGAGCTTTTTGGAGATTGAATTTGAAACCTTATACAGTCCTTTTTTTATGCCTACAATTAGGGGGAAAACGATGGGCTCTAAAAAACGATATGTAGGTCAAAAAATTAATAAAAATCACAATGAGCTAGTATTTAAAGGTGTTGAAGCAGTTCGAAGTGATTGGACTGAGTTCGCTCAAGAGTTTCAAGTAGAGTTGTTTGAAGCTTTGTTCAGTAGTGACTATAAAATAAGCCTTTTAGAGGAGTTAGTTAATTCTTACTCTAGGCGTTTACAAAATGGAGAATTTGACGATAAATTAATTTATAGAAAAAGGTTAGGACAAAATTTAACTGAATATAAAAAGAATATTCCACCACATGTCCAAGCAGTTAAAAAATATAAAGCCCAGAACCCAAACTTTGAGGTGAAACGAGGGCAAATTATAGAGTATGTTTACACATTTGATGGACCAGAGCTCAGTGATACAAATAAAAGACTGAATTATCCTTTGTATATAAAAAAACAATTAGACCCAATAGCCGAAATGATTTTTAGTGCTATGGAAGTGACGCTATCAAAGAGCTCTCAAACCTCTCTCTTTTAAGTTACCGTGAGCTAAAAGTTAACCTTTGTGAATTCAATCCCCCCTTTTTTATAATTCCCCTTAATGCAGTAATGGCGCTATTTAATAATACCAATGTAAATTTTTTGATTTTAAAATTGTAATGCTTTAGCTTTGAAAGTGTTGGTAATTAACAATAAGTTAATTTTATGTTGACCACGTTGTGTTGCTGGTATTATCATAACGTATGATTACCATTTATTAACAAATGGTAATCAAGCAAAAAATATAAAAAATATAAAGTATTCTGGGAGAATCAAATGTTAAATAATAAAGTTTCAAAAGCAGTTCGCTTAGCGATAGCTTTCGGTACAGCTTCAACAGCTGCTTTTTCAGCAAGTTCGTTTGCTGCTGATGAAGAAAAAGTTGATAAGGTTGAACGAATTGAAGTTACTGGTTCACGTATCAAACGTACAGATATGGAAACAGCTAGCCCAGTGCAAGTAACAACTGCTGAAGAAATTGCTGTTGCAGGTTTTACTCGTGTTGAAGACATGATGAATAGCTTACCGCAACTAGAAGCGTCTAATACTTCTTTCCAATCAAATGGTGCTTCGGGAACTGCAACCCTTGATTTACGTGGTATGGGTTCTCAGCGTACTCTTGTTCTTGTAAACGGTCGTCGTATGCAAGCTGGTGGTATCTACACACAATCAGCTGATATTAACCAAATTCCCGCTGCGCTAATTAAACGCGTAGATGTAATGACTGGTGGTGGTTCATCTACTTACGGTGCAGACGCTGTTGCTGGTGTTGTAAACTTTGTAATGAACGATCAGTTTGAGGGTTTTGAAGTTAATGTAGGTACAACTGCTTACCAACATAATAACGATAATGAATACATGCAAGGCCTAATGGATGATGCTGGCTTTGAATATGAAGAAGGTAATACGGGTCTTGATGGCGCGTCATTTGATTTTGCAGCGACCCTAGGTGGTGCATTTGATAGTGGTAGGGGTCATGCAGTAGCTTACTTTACTTACAACAGACAAAATGAATTACGCCAAGGTGCACGTGACTACTCATCTTGTGCTCTAAATGCTGCTGGTACAGCTTGTGGTGGTTCAGGTAATGCTGTTAACCCTAACTTTTATATCTCAGCTCCTAACGCTGACGGTGTTGTAGACTTTGGTGAAGGCCAGTACGAATACTGGACTCTAGGTCAAGATAGCAGCTTTATTCCTTCAGTTGGTAATACATATAACTACGCGCCAATTAACCACTTTATGCGTCCTGATGAACGTCATACATTAGGTATGTTTGCTAACTACGAAATAAATGATAGCTTCCGTCCGTTCATGGAAGCAATGTTTATGCGTAACCGCACTACAGCGCAGATTGCTGAGTCTGGTACGTTCTTTAATGATAATTACTCAATTGATTTTGATAGCCCATTATTAAATGATACACAACGTGCACAACTAACTGAGCGCTTTGGATTGACTTCTGGTGATCAGTTTGCAACTTATATTGGTAAGCGTAACGTTGAAGGTGGCCCTCGTGCAGACAGCCTTGAACATAACTCTTTCCGTTTAGTGTTAGGTAGTAAAGGCGAAATTAACGACCTTTGGTCTTACGAAGCATTTGCTCAATACGGTTCAACTTCATCTTCTTCAGCATATGAAAATGATTTCTTTGGTCCGCGTATAATCACCGCTTTATCAGCAAATGGTGAAGATTGTAGCGCGACTTCTGGTTGTATTCCGTACGATGTTTTTCAGTTTGATGGTGTAACTGAAGAAGCTGCAGGGTCACTTACTGGTACGGCAATCTTGAACGGTGTTACTGAGCAATTGATTGTAAGTGGTTTTGTTACTGGCGAATTCGATTTCTCACTTCCATCTTCAGAGTACCCAGTTGCTGCAGTATTTGGTGCAGAGTATCGTGAAGAAACATTCAGTAGAACAGCTGATGAAGTATTTGCACAAGGTCTATTACTAGGCCAAGGTGGTACTACTAAGAGTTTAAATGGTGGTTATCAAGTACGTGAAGTGTTTGGTGAGCTTAGCCTACCAATCGTTGAAGATTTACCGTTAGTTGAAAGTTTACTTGTTGAATTAGGCTACCGTTGGTCAGACTATAGCACTTCAGGTGCTGAGCCGACTTATAAAGTGGCAATGAACTGGGATGTAACAGGCGATTGGAAAATTCGTTCAAGCTACAACCGTGCAGTTCGTGCAGCAAACAATGGTGAGCTATTCGCTCAACAAAGCACTGGTTTATGGGCCGGTACTGATCCATGTGCTGGTACACCAAGCCTAACAGCTGCTGAGTGTGCAAATACAGGTGTTTCTGCAAGTCAGTATGGCAATGTAGGTAAGAGCCCTGCGGATCAATATAATGCTCTGTTTGGTGGTAATCCAGATTTATCTCCAGAAATTGCTGATACTATTACTTTAGGTGTTGTTGGTAACCCATTTGAAAACTTCAACTTCTCAATCGATTACTGGGATATTGAACTTGAAGACGCGATTGGTAATATTGACCCAGAAATTCTAGTTACACAATGTGGTAAAAGCGGCGCGGCTGTATTTTGTGATAACGTAGACCGTACACCTGGTAGTGGTAGCCTTTGGATAGGTTCTGGCCAAGTTGTTGCTACAAATACTAACTTAGGTAATATCCATTACGAAGGTATCGATTTAAGCGCAAACTACGATATGGAAATTGCTGAAGGTACATTAAAAACTAGTATCATTGGTACCTACATGTTAACTAAGGAATTTGATAATATTCCTGGTGTAAGTGAAGTATATGACTGTGTTGACTCATTAGATAACGGTTGTTTCCCTCAACCAGAATGGCGTCATGTTGTATCTGCTAGCTACGACACGGGCAGCTGGTGGAGAGCTACTGCTAAATGGCGTTTCTTCAGCGGTGTAAACGATTACACTGGTGCTGATACATTAGTACAAGACGACGGTATTAGCTCACAAAGCTATATTGACCTTAAAGGTACATTTACTATTAATGATTACACGTCTTTATTAGTAGGTGTTAACAACGTTATGGATAAAGAGGCACCTCTAGTTGGTGGTTCATTATCAACAAACGCAAATGCTATTGCTGGTTACTACGATTCGTTAGGTCGTTACTTCCATGCGAGCCTTTCATTAAAATTCTAATTTGAATTAATTAATGTATATTAAGCGAGCTTAGGCTCGCTTTTTTTATGGGGAAAAAATGAAATCGGTAAAAGAAAGTTTACTGTTTGCAATACAGCAATTGAATAGTGGAAAGATTGTGGCAGGAAAAGCAACCCTAGAAGGTTTATGCGACAACCCTGAAGTTAATGAGCAAGCTTTAGCTGTATTGTTTAAAGTAGCTATGAATGAAGGAGATTTACTAAAAAGTAAGGAAGTTTGTAGAAGACTCATTTCAATAGCCCCCAAAAAATTCGATTATGTAAATACTCTTTGTCAGTTATATGCCGCCAGTAATGAATTCTCTTTAGCAATAGACTTACTTAAAAAATACACTGAAATAGTACCGGATAGCGCAATGTCATATTTTCAATTGGGTGAAATGGCAAAAAAAGATGGCAAAGGTACTCTTGCAAGTACATCTTTCTTAGCAGCTATCGAGCTTGGTTACCACGACATATATACCGCTTATGTGGAGTTAGCATCCGTCTACTCTGAGCTTTTAATTGATTATGGGACTGCGACTAATTATTTACAGCAGGCAATTACAGTTGAACCAAATAAAATTAATGCCTATTTTAATCTTGCTAATATATATGAGCAGCTTGGTGATAAGCAAAACTGTTTAAAGAGCTTTAATCAGGTATTAAAGATAAATCCTTTATATGGTCTGGCGCATGCGAGAATTGCTGATATACAAACATTTAATAAAAAAGAAGCGTTAGAATACGAACTAAAAAGCCTATCTATTTTAGAAGCTATAGAAGATGATGTGTTAAAAGCTGATATGTATTATGCGCTTGGGAAAGCTTATGACGATAGCAAAGATTATGAAAAATCATGGTCTTATTATACTAAAGCCAATAGCTTTAATCGAAAATATATCCCGCAATACAACAGGGTTGATATCGAACATCAAGTAAGTAACACACTAGCAAGAGAGCTTAGTAACGTAAAAAGTAAGACTGGCGATATTGTTCCAATTATTATTTGTGGCATGTTTAGGTCTGGTTCAACCTTAATAGAACAAATAATTTGCACTTCTGAGGTGATTAGCAATGGAGGAGAGATTGATTACTTGCATAAGCAACTATTCAATCTAATTGATAAGCCTAAAGTGCTGTCAAGCACGGTTAACTCAACATTATTTCAGCAAGGTTATGAGAAAGAATTAAAGTTAAGAGCGGGAAAAAGTAGTCTTGTTACTGATAAACGGCCTGAGAACTACTTATACATTGATATAATTAAAATGATGTACCCTGAAGCAAAAGTTATTTGGACACAGCGCGATATTAGAGATAACAGTTTATCAGCTTACTTTCAACATTTAGGCCCAAGTTTGAATTATGCGACCGCACTGAATGATACAGTGCACTACCATAAAGCGCAGCAGCGTGTTAAAGCACATTGGCTAAAAAAGTATCCTAATGATATTTTTACAGTCAATTATGATGAACTTGTTTCAAAGCCCGAGGGGGTATTATTGCCTCTGTTCGAATTTTTAGGCGTAAAATATCAAGGTGAAAGCGGTTTATTTCATCAACAAAAAAATATTGTAAGTACTGCTAGTGTTTGGCAGGTGAGAAAGCCTCTTTATACATCTTCATCGGGAAGATATAAAAATTTCAGTAGGTATATTAAAGAAAGCTTATCTATTTCTGATTTTGAAGAGTTTAATAATGTATTAGATTAATCACTGAGAGTATTCAGCACTCAATAGAGCGCTGAATACAATTTAATTATTTAGTGGGTAAGTCTTTTATTTTAACACTACTACTATTGATTTTTTTCTTGAGACGAAGCTTATTAATTTTGTCTAATACTGCAGGTGAAAAGCGAGATTGAGAGCTAACTTTAGAGGATAACATATCGCTTAGGAAGCTAAGGTTCATAGCGCCTGCACCAGGCACGTTACTATTGGCTGCTACGGCATTGAGCAAGGCCGCTTTGTTGGTGGCATTACCCTCACCAAATGAGCGCTCAGTGCCGTATATGTCGGTTACATTCCAGTCCTCAATAGCTAGAATTAATTCTTCCGAATCTTCTACTTGTGAGTTAATAGAAGAATCAGAATAGTTTAAAATATGCTTTAGTAGATCGTTCTCAAAGTCAGGAAATAAAATTTTTGCTTGATCATAAAAAATAGAAACGTTTAGACGATTTCTTTTAACTTGAACGCCTCGGTTGGAGTTTACAAACTCTTCAGCATTACCTGAAAGTTGTTTATATACCTTATCAGCTGTGTAAGCTTCGTTACGTAAATTCGGACTTCCGATTATCCCTTGATAGAAGCCATACATTACTATTTTCTTATTCCCAAATTTCTTAAAAACGATATCATGTTGAATATTATTAAGTGACAAGGTATGACCTGAAACATTTATAAATTTATCGTTTAGTATTGAGTTTTCCCCTTCGAGTAATTTTTTTGCATTTCGAACTGGGTAATGTTCAATTAACTTTTCAATAATGGCTGTATTATATAAGTTTAGCCAATAAGCTAATTGCTCATCTAAGGTTAATGCGTTTAAAGGGACTTCTTCAGGTACTTTTTCTAGGCTTTGGCGAATTACTTTAAAACCTAGCTTAATATCCGATTTTACAACTTCTTCGAAATAAAAGCGGTTAGCCTCTAAAGCCGTATCTCTGTCTCTATTAGACCGTAACCTTGTGCCATTACCTACTATTGGTTTTAGAATAGTCCTATCAGATAAACCCATGTCAATAACGGTTAACTCTAGAAGTTGGTCTAGGTCTTCATAAGATATGCTTATATCCCTATTTAAGCCAAAATCTGAAAACTCTTCGGGTAAAGAGAATTCTTCAGCTTTCACTGGAATAAAAATAATAGCGATTATAAGTAGCAAGCATTTTATCATGATCAATCCTTTGTTTTTGTTTATTTTTATAGCACTAGTTTGAATTTCAATCAACTAGATTAACCAATTGGCATAATATCGCTAGGTATTGTTAAGCGAGGTCTATCGCTTTTAAGCTCATTTGTGCCATGCCAAATATAGCTAGGAAAAATGATAATTTGTCCACTTTCAGGGCATATCTCGCGATCTATTAATTCTCTTTTTCCTAGATCAAGACATGTTTCTCCTAACTTTAACCAGCCATTTTTAAGTGGATCATTTTTACTCATTTCATCAGGTATAGAAATATAGCTGGGTGCTGACAACCAACCGTGAGGATGAATATGATTGGCATGATATCCTCCATTTTCTAGTTTTACTGACCAGCTGCCTTTGGCAGTAAAGTTTAGGCTATTTCTTGCCGTTAATGGGTGCATACTATCTGCTGGTAAATCATTTAAGTAAGTAGATATACATGACTCCATTGACTGCTTAAATAATGAGAGTAACGTATTTGAGCGATAGAGTAAGTGTCCTTCAGTTTGACTTCCTCTTCGAACACTTTGATCAAGCGGGTCTTGTTCTTTAGTGTGTAAAGTAAGTAATAGTTCCTTGAGTTCCTTCCCAAAAGAGTCAAACGACTTGTAGCCTTTAGGCGTAGGTAGAGCCATTGTTTTAACAAACATATCGTAATTAGTTAACCAATGATATTTATCGTCTTTAGCTAAGCGCCAAGCTGTGGATAAATAAGCCCAGATTTCTTGATTAAAAGGGTTGTGTTTAACTGCAGTGTTTAAGTGCAGTATTGCTTTTTTATATTCAAAATTTTCAATACAGTAGTTTGCCAAATCTACACTATATCTTGCTGATTGGGGAGCCTGTGATACAAGCTCATCTAATATAATGAATGCTTTATCACTTTGCCCATGCTTACCTAAAATGATGCCATGGGCATGTTTTATGTCTAAGTTATCAGGGAAGAGCCTAATTGCTTGTGAAGATACATCAAGGGCTTGATTAAAATCTTTAAAATGTAAAAGCTGAGCTAGTTGTGATTGAACTAGTTGTGGGTTTTTAGCATGATTTAAGAATGTACTATTGTAGGAGCTCATAAGGGCTGATTTGTTTGCACGATCCCAGTATAATTTATTTAAACACTCATGCGCAGGTATATAGTTAGGAGCCTGTTCAAGACATCGTTTTAAATACTGCTCACAGAGCTCAAACTTTAGTAAATCATAGTAAGTACAGCCAATCAAAAAGTTAACCTCGGGGCTATACTTGTTCTGCTTATCGCTTAGCATTAAAAATATATCTAAAGCATTGTCGAATTTACCCATATTGCGAAAATTACAAGCACGTTTATATTTAAATAAAAATTGATTTTTTAAATCGACAGGTAAAGAGAGGTAATAGCTTTCAACTAATTCTAAGTCACCCAAACGTTCTAGTAATTCAAGCTTTAACCAGTGATATCTCTCTTTTAAGGTTTCATCAGATACGGTTTTAGAAAGTTCCTTTTTTGCTTGTAACAACTGGTTGGTTTTGATCAAGCTTTCTATAAAATTCAGAGATACCTTTTTGCTTAATGGCAAATACCTTGTGTTTTTTAAAAAGTTTAAACATAACGAATGTTTAGCAGTTCTGCACAGCAAGTTTGTATAGTTTTCAATTAGAGGGAGGGATGAAGGAAACTTATTTACTGCGTAAGAATATGTTTGTTCGGCATTTTCATTTTGGTTAAGTGCGCTATATGTAGCGGCAAGTAAAATATACCAATCAACAGTTTTAATATCACATTTGTTTAAAAAAAGAATAGCTTGGTTATATTGGCGTGAATTATAAGCAGCGAGCGCAGAGTTAAGAAAGTTAGACATAAAACACCCTATTTTTCGTACCATGTTAACAGGGTGTTTTTTAAAGTTAAATAATAAAATTTATTAAAGGTCTTTTATTTTTACAGAGCCACTATTATCAGTTTCTTTTAGCTTGAGAGCTCTAATTTTTTCGAGCATTTCTGGAGAAAAGCGGCCAAAGTCCATCGTTTTCTCCGAAATAGAATTAGATAAAAAGCTTATGTTAACAGCACCTAGTCCTGAACCTGCGCCATCAGCTCCTATTGGTTTTGATGAGTTATTTGCAACAGCATTGAGCATGGCGGCAGGATTTGTTGACGCTGCGCCACCAAACTTTCGCTCTGTGCCATAAATATCAGTGATTCTCCAATCTTCAATACCTATTTTAAAGCTCTTAGCATATTTTATATCAGAGCTCATTGGCGGGTTTGCATAGTCTTTTAGGTGCTCTCGTAAATCTTTCTCGAAGTTTTCGAATAATGGTTTAACTTGCTCATAGTACTTAGAGGCATAAAGGCGATTTTTTCGCTTGATACTAGTTCCTCTATTTGAATTGACGAATTCTTCAGCGTTTTCAACTAATTGATGATAAACCTTGTTTCCTTTATATGCTTCGGCACGAATGTTAGGACTTCCTATATTTCCTTGATAAAACCCATACATAACTATTGGTTTTTTTATACCAAACTTTTTAAAAACAATATTTTGTTGTATGTCGTTTAAAGAAAGTTTATGGCCAGCAACATTTAAAAACTCATCCTCTAAAATTGAATTGCTGCCAAAGAGTAAATCTTCTGTATCGCGAATAGGATAGTGTGTGATTAGTTTTTCTAACATGGCTGTATTGTAAAGGTTTAACCAATAAGCAAGTTGCTCATCAAGGCTGAGTTCGTTAAGTGAGATTTCATTTGGCAGACTTTCTAGGCTAACTCTGATCTTATAAAAACCGTCTTTAATCTCTGATTTTGTTATTTCTTCAAAGAAGAAACGATTTGCTTCTAATGCTGTGTCGTTATTTTTATGCGACTTCATTCTTGTACCGATGGAGGCTTGAGAATTTAGTTTGGAACGATCTGATGCTCCAGTATCAATTACAGTAAAACTTAGAAGAGTATCTAAGTCATCATATGAGACAGTAATATCTCTATTTAAACTAAAATCTGAAAATTCTTCCGGAAGCTCTTTTAAGTCAGCGAAAGCCGAGAATGAGATAGTGAGTATTAAAATACATACGAGGTGAGTTTTCATAGCAATTCCTTTGTTTGTTAGGAACACCATAATCTACAAATGTTAATTCACTTTCAAGTTTTGCTTACATTTAATTTCATTTTATTAGCATAGCACCAAAAAGTGGAATATTGCTCTTTGGTTAATGGTGATGATATCGCAATGTGTTAGCTTTTTGTTTCTTTAAGTTGTTGTAAATTAATGTGTTTTTTCGTTGTCAAAGTGTTGACCTTTTGCTTGAGTTGGGCCTACTATTCAAACCGAAATAGGTACTGTGATGAATTGCAGACCGTTTTGAAAACAAAATAATTAAAAAATATTCTAGGGAGAATCCAATGTTAAATAATCAAGTTTCAAAAGCTGTTCGCTTAGCGATAGCTTTTGGTGCAGCATCTACAGCTGTATTTTCTGCAAACTCGATAGCTGCTGACGAAGGTGTAGAAAAAGTAGAGCGTATTCAAGTTACTGGTTCACGCATAAAGCGAACTGATATTGAAACAACTGTACCAATTACATCAATTGGCCGAAGCGATATTATTCAAATGGGCGCATTGAATGTAGCCGATGTTTTGAATCAATCTCCGGTCACTATCGCTGGTTCAAATCAATCAAATAGTGCATTCGGTACTACAGGTGTTGGTCTTAACACTACGTCTTTACGCAACTTAGGTTCCTCAAGAACTTTAGTGTTAGTGAATGGTCGTCGCTTTGTATCAGGTGTTTCTCCTTCAAGCGGTTATGCGGTTGACTTAAATGCAATACCAGCATCAATGATTGAACGTATTGATATTCTTAAAAGTGCTTCTTCAGCAGTTTATGGTTCAGATGCTGTTGCTGGTGTTGTGAACATAATTACGCGAAGCGATTTTGAAGGTGTTGAAGTTAACGCTCAAACAGGTGTTTCAGATGAATCTGATCGCGAAAAATATTCTTTAAACCTTACTGCTGGTAATAGCTGGGATTCAGGTAGTGTAACAATTGCTGCTGGATATGATGATGATAAGGGTTTGAAGTCATCCGATCGAGACTTCTCAAGGTATGATGAAGCTATATTTTTGAATGATGAAGGTGGTGAATATGTAGGTGTTCAAAACTCTTCATACCCACCTCAAGGCCGTGTTGGCGGATATAATGCAGATGGTACACCATATGTAGGTGATGAGAATTCATTCAATCGTGCATCTTACAGACAGTTAGTGACTCCGCTTGAGCGTAAATACGCAGCAGTTAACTTTAAACAAGATATTTCAGATAGTGTTCACTCTTTCACGGAAGTAAACTGGAATTCATCTAAAACATACAACTCGACTATTGAACCGACTCCTTTCACTACGGATGATGTATATCTACCTTCACGTGGTGGCGTTGGTGGTATTAAGCTGGGAAGCCCTTTAGTTCCAGATCTTTTACGCCAAAATTTAATGTCTGATAATCCTGATTTGACAATGGATGATAATATCCCAACGCTAGTTCGCCGTATGGTTGAGTTTGGTGCTCGCTCAACAGATTTAGAGCGTGATACTATTCGTATTGCGACAGGTATAGATTGGGAAATTAATGACAACTGGCTTTTAAACTCTTATATCTCATGGGGTAAAACTGACCAGCGCCAAGAAAATGGTGGTCAAATAAATGTTGAACGTGCTGCAAATGCATTAGATGTATATACTAATGCAGAAGGTAACGTTCAATGTTCTAATGATTTAGCAGTACTTCAAGGGTGTGTGCCTTTAGATTTGTTCGGTGCAGGAACTTTGTCTGATGAAGCCGTTGCATATGTAAGATCACCTGCAAAATCTCAAGGTCAAGTTGAGCAGTTTATATTTTCAACAACCCTTTCTGGTGAATTACCAATTGAGTTAGAAGGTGGTATGGTTGGGCTAGCTGTTGGTGCAGAACATCGTCTTGAAAAAGGTTCATACTCTCCAGGTGATTTAGCGCAAACTGGTGCTTCAAGTACAAATAAATCTGAGCCTACAAATGGTAGCTTCTACACTAACGACGTTTTTGTTGAAACTGTTTTACCAGTTCTAGAAAATGTTGAACTAGATTTAGCCGCTCGCTATTCGGACCATGAAATTGTTGGCGGACAAACAACATGGAATGCAGGTGTACAATACTCTCCTACAGATACAGTAAAATTAAGAGCATCAGCAGCACGAGCTATTAGAACTCCAAATATTGCTGACTTATTCGGTGGTAGAGGCGAAACTTTTTCAGGTGTTGCAGATCCTTGTGATGCAATTACTGCATCATCTACAGGAAATGTAGCTGCTAATTGTCTTTCTATCGCTGAAGTGGCTAATAGAGTTGCTGCTGAAGGCGCATTCAATTTGACAACTATTGAACGTCAGAGCACTGGTGGTTATATTGGTGGTAATGAAGATGTAAAAGAAGAAACATCTGATTCATTTAGCGTTGGCGCTATTTGGCAAGTAACAGATGAATTTTCATTAACGCTTGACTACTACGATATTGCTGTAGATGACGCTATTGCTACTACTGCTAGAACAACTGTATTGAACCGATGCTATGGTGTTGATCCATCTGACTTTGATGCTACATGTGGTGGGGCAATACGTGATACAAGAGGTGCCTTGACAGAAGTTAGCTCAGGGACTAGCAATGAAAATGATTTAAGCACAAAAGGTTTAGATATAGAATTAAGTTATAAGCAAGAATTTGCTTTCGGGCAATTATCAGCGGACTTGATATGGAATCATTTGTATGAGTATGTTGAAACATCAATTGAATCTGGTGAAGAGATTGATTACAGAGGTGAGGTATTAACTCCTACTAATCGTGCAAATTTAAATTTAGGCTATACAGTTGATGACTTTGCAGTATCATGGCGCATGAAGTATTGGGCAAGCTCAAATGATAGTAATATTGAAGGGAATCAAAATTTTTCAACGGGAGCCCCTTTAGACAAGTTTAATCGCTTCCCGACTGTTATTTATCACGATCTATCAGGTACTTATAACATCACTGCTGGAACAGACGTTACTTTGTCAGTTCGGAATGTTTTCGATAAGCAACCTCCTGTAGCAAACCAAAGTTCAGTAAGTGGAGCATCAGGTATAAACACTGTTGGTGAAGCTTATGACGTAACTGGTCGTTACTTCCAATTGAGTTTTACTACTAAATTCTAATTGTTATTTATATAAGAACGATAAAAACCGCGATTTTAATCGCGGTTTTAATCGCGGTTTTTTTATGGATAAATTTTATATACATTAATAAATTATGTGCCGTAGTTATTTTTGAAAAATAGCCTTATACTAAAAAAGAATATTTAAATAATTCCAATCACACAATTTAGCGAGATATAGATGAAAGAAGTCCGATCTTTTATTAAAACAGCATCATTAACGGATCTTGAAAAAGCTCAACAGCTTATCAATGATGCAATTTCAAAATATACCCAGCAGCAAAAAGCGAAACAGGAAGTTTTGGATCTTTTAAAAGAAAAAGGACTTACGCTAGAAGATTTACAAGATGGAGCATCAGACAAGCGCACCAAAGTTAAGCCTAAGTACCGTATGGAACTTAATGGTGAGACTATTGAATGGACTGGCCGTGGCCGTCGTCCTAAAGCGTTTGAAGGTGTTGAGCTTGAAAAGTTTTTAGCTTAAAGCTAAATATAAGAGAAGCTTCGGCTTCTCTTTTTTGTTTACCCCTCAATAAAATATAATTAAAGTTTAAAACTCCCAGCTATTATTTGCTAAAATCTCTTCACTCGAACCTATTTGTTTTCCCATGAGCTATAAACTAAGACCTTACCAACAAGAAGCCGTAGAACGCACCGTTTTACACTTTAGAAAGAGTAATGATCCTGCCGTTATTGTACTACCAACCGGCGCAGGTAAGAGTTTGGTTATTGCTGAACTTGCGCGTATAGCTAAGCAAAAAATATTAGTGCTTGCTCATGTAAAAGAGCTGGTAGAGCAAAATTCACAAAAATATAAAAGTTTTGGTTTAGAGGCGAGTATATTTTCAGCAGGCTTAAAAGAAAAATCATTAAACCATCAAGTAACCTTTGCCAGTGTGCAATCACTTTCTCGTAATTTAAACAAATTAAATGAGCATTATTCATTACTTATTATTGATGAATGCCACAGGGTAAATGGGGATAAAAAAAGTCAGTACGGTAAAGTAATAAACAGTTTAAAAGAGTATAACCCTCAGTTAAAAGTATTGGGTTTAACAGCAACACCTTATCGGTTAGGAATGGGGTGGATATACCACCACCATTATCATGGTTTTGTTAAGGGTACTCAAGAAAGCCCGTTTAAAAGTTGTATTTTTGAATTGCCGCTCAGGTATATGATCAAACATAATTACTTAACGCCACCTAACGAAGTTGATGCAGCAATTAGCCATTATGATTTTTCGTCCTTAGATAGCAATGCATTTGGTCAATATACGACTGATGACATGAATGCGCTTTTAAAAAACAGTGAGCGCGCAACGCAAGCTATATTACAGCAAGTAATTCAATACAGTGAAGAGCGCGAAGGGGTTATGGTTTTTGCCGCCACGGTAATGCATGCCCAGGAAATATTAAGCTACTTGCCAGCTCATCAAAGTGCACTAATCACAGGTGATACGCCAAACACTGAGCGCGATAAAATCATTAAGCAATTTAAAGCTAAGCAATTAAAGTATTTAGTTAATATTTCGGTATTAACTACAGGATTTGATGCGCCACATGTCGACTTTATAGCTATTTTAAGACCTACAGAATCAGTTAGTTTATATCAACAAATTGTGGGGCGAGGTTTAAGGTTATCTGAATCAAAAACGGATTGCTTAGTAATAGATTATGCTGGCAATGGTTTTAATTTATTTCACCCAGAAGTAGGTGATAAAAAAGGCGATAGTGATAATGAACCTGTGCAGGTACTTTGCCCAGGTTGTGGGTTTGCGAATATATTTTGGGGTAAAACAGACTCCACTGGCAAAGTAATAGAGCACTTTGGCAGGCGTTGCCAAGGCCTGTTAGAAGATGATGATGGGCATAAAGAGCAGTGCGATTATCGTTTTAGGTTTAAAGAATGTGAGCAGTGCGGTGCCCAAAATGATATTGCGGCACGTAAATGCCATGATTGCGGCGCGGTAATGGCCGACCCTGATGATAAGTTACGTAATGCATTAAACTTAAAAGATGCACTTGTGCTTCGATGTAGTGGGTTATCGGTTACTCAAATTAAAGATGAACTTATTAAAGTAACGTATTTTGATGAAGATGGCGCAAGTTGCGATGAGGTATATAACCTCGCAAATAAGGGCGGGCAATTTATATTTAATAAGCAATTTGGTCTACGAGTAGGACTTGGACAAACACCTATTAATTTTAAAACTGCAGCGCAAGTAGTAAGCGCACAATTTGAATTAGTACCACCAGATTTTGTTATTGCACGAAAAAGCAAAAAGTATGGTTGGAAAGTGGCTGATAAGCTATTTGACTATAAAGGCAATTTTAGGAAGGCAAATCAGTTAAGCCGTTAAGCTTAACTGATAGAGTACATTGAACTAATACAATTAAAAGGCAACTAAGCCTCGTCACCGTCCATTAATCCCCAGCCGTCACCATATCCATTAAAGCTATTAGCAATGCTTTCAATGTATTGCTCAGCTTGGCCTAAAAGGGTGTGCTCTGGCACCATTTGTACTTGAGTGATTACTTCCCAAACGCCAGTGTCTTTACATTTTTCAAGCTCAGCATTTTGAACTAATGCATCAGAGACTATTTCTTTAGCAAATTTTTCAGCATCGGCTTCTTGTTCAAATAAAATAAAAAAATCGACTTGGTGCATTTTATTTAAATCAATGCCAGCAGCGGCTATTTCGGCTAAAAGTTGGCCGTTATCATCATCAGGGAATTGCATTAAAAACTCATTTAAAATTAATTTTTTATTCGTAGGCACTATTGTAACTAAAATATTGTCTTAACGCGTACTAATTTTAATTATGCTGATACTTATTCAAAGTTAAATTTACGCGTTAGATTGTCATTAAGTTAATGTGTTGCTCATTATGGCTATGCTAATATGCGCGTAATCAGCCAGTTTTATGTAAGATATTAAAAGTAAGGATATTTACTTGTTTATTAAGTTTTTACGTTGCATATGTGTTGTGATCGCTTTAATTGCGACAAATAGCTATGCTGCAGAAAAAGTCATAGAAGATTACGAAATTAAAGGGTTAAGTGGCGATTTAGAAAATAACGTAGCCCTTTATCTCAAGCAATTAATTGGTGAAAAACCAACCCGTACACTTCGTCGTTATGCCCAAAAGCAAGTACAAAATAGCATTAAAGCACTTGGTTATTATAGCCCGACCGTCGAGGTTATTTATGATAAAGACGACAGCGAGTTAATTGTTAAAGTTGAGCGAGGTCCTGCAACTCGCATAGAAGCAATTAATATTACGCTAAACGGCGATGGCCAGAATGATCCACAATTACAGGCATTAATTAAAAATACCAACTTAAAACAAGGTGATGTTTTAAATCATGGTAGATATGACTCTGCTCATAAAAAAATAGAATCTATGCTATTGGAGCTTGGCTATTTTGATGCAAAGTGGCCAGCGCGCAAATTAGAAGTGTCACTTAAGAAAAATAGTGCTGTTATTACTTTTGTAATTGATACTGGGGTTAGATACCAGTTTGGTGATATAAAAATAGCTAGTAATACGCCTGCTGAAAAATACATACGCTCGCTTGCGCCTTTTACTCAGGGTCAACCTTATAAATCAACACATATTGCTGACTATAATTTGGATTTATCAAGCACCCCTTATTTTGCAAGCGTGCGCGTTTACGCCGATATTGCTGCGCGTAAAAATAGCCAAGTACCTATTAAGGTAGATGTGTTGCACAAGCCTGCAAATAGCTATGAAATTGGCGGCGGTTTTAGTACTGACTTAGGGCCCAAAGTGCGTTTTAAATGGAGTAAACCGTGGATCACAGAAGACGGCCATTATCTCGAAACTAATTTAAATGTGGCGCAAAAGCAGCAAGATATTTCCATGGCTTATACCATTCCAGTTGATGATCCGAATGATGATTTATGGCGTTTTTCTGCTGGATATAAATTAGAGGATGAACTAACAAACGATACCTACAGTGAAATACTCACGGGGCAAATTCAGCGCCAATGGTTAACCGAAAATAAGTGGGTGCGTACTGCATTTTTACGCCGCGACCAAGAAACCTACCGCATCGGTGATGAAGAGGAAGAAAGTACCGAAATGTTAATGCCGGGCATTAGCTACGCCCGCAAAAAATCAAAAGGCGGCACGACTCCATACTGGGGAGAGCAGTGGCTTATATCTGCTGAGTTTGGTTTAGATGATGTGCTTTCGAGTACTAATCTGATTAGGGTGCAAATGCAACATGCGTGGTTACGTACATACTTAGATAAGCATTTAGTGTTTTTAAAAGCAAATGTTGGTGCAATGCTTGTTGATGATATTGAAAACGTACCTTACTCACTGCGTTTTTACGCAGGTGGCGATCAAAGTGTTCGTGGTTTTGCGTACCAATCAATATCGCCAGAAAATGATGATGGCGACCTCATCGGTGGTAAATACTTACTAACCAGTACAATAGAGTACAACTATCAGTTTGCTCAAAACTGGCGCGCAGCTTTATTTGTTGACGGTGGTACAGCAACGAATGATTTTTCTGATGACTTTGAAGTAGGCGCTGGTTTTGGTTTTCGTTATTTGACACCCGTTGGCCCAGTGCGTATAGACCACGCTTGGGGATTAACAAAAGAAAGTAAAAGCACACGTTTAAGTATTACCATAGGGCCAGAAATTTAATGTCAGTATTAAAAAAGATAACAGCCGCCGTAAGTGCTATTTTTGTCACGTTAGTTGTCGCACTATTTTGTTTGTTATTTACCGCACCCGGTAATCAATTTATTGCTTATAGTGCAAACAAAGCGGTAGATGGACTACATATCGTAATTAAAGATGGCCGTTTTATTTATAATGATGCCTTTAATGTGCGCTTTACTAGCAACGGATTGGACTTTAATGCACAACAATTGAAAATTGATTTGTTTTGGTGGCAGTGCGATGGAATTTGTATAGATAACTTAAGTGCTAAATCTATAAATTTAACATTACCAAAAACTGCAGAGTCACAAGAAGAAGCCGCGGCAGAGCCGCTTGAAAAAATCAGCTTACCTTTTAATATTGCTGTAAAAAACATTGCGATCAATAAATTTACGCTAGAGCATTCAAGTGCAAACGTAAGCGTTAATAACTTTAAACTCTCAGCAAAAGCAGAGGGTTCAAAGCTGACGGTTAAAAGCCTGAATATTCCCACCATACTTGTTGCTTTAAAAGAGCAAGAACAAGATGCGAAAACACAAACGGCGCAAAATACTCAAGCGCCTTTAACGCACCTACCCGCATTACCTAATATAGAATTTACTTCGCCACTTGACTTAGTTGTTGAAGACTTTGAAATAGCTAACATTACGATTGAGCAAAACGAAGCCCAGCATGTTATTGAAAACATCTCGCTGCAATTAAGTGTGGAAGATGCGGTTATTAATTTAGAGTCATTCTCAGCAAAGTATGAGCAGTGGCAGCTTAATACGCACCTTAATGCTGAGCTTGCAGGGAACTTGCCCGTAAAAGGGGATGTTGTTTTACAAAGTGATGAGCACCAAGCCAATTTGCAGTTGAATGGCGACTTATCAAACCTAAACTTAAATTTAGAAACGCAGGGACAATATCCGCTTAGTTTAACGGCAATGGCAAATTTAAAGCAAAAAAACTATCCGTTTGAGTTAAATGGCAAAATTAAACAGTGGCTTATTGATGCACAAAGTAATGAGCTTAAAGTGCGAAATGTAAGCCTCAATGCACAAGGTAATGCCGACGATTACCAGCTTAGCCTGCAGGGGAATAGCCAATTAGGCGCGTACCCAGCTGTTGACTTAAATACCCAATTAAAAGGCAGTCTCACCAAAGCAACTTTACAAGCGCTAAGCATTAAAGCAAACGAAAGCAGTGCAACTATAAAAGCCAATGTTGATTGGCAAAAAGGCATACAGGCTAACTTTAATGGCACGCTTGCTAACTTAAAAGCGCAGTACTTAACTGATGCCGCTACCAGTGATATTTCAGGACAGTTTAAAGGCTCGTTTAATGCAGCTGACGACAAGTGGCAGCTACAAATGAATAATACAAAGTTAAACGGATTACTTAACGACGTGCCACTAGAATTTGCTTCAAACTTTAAGCTCGACAACACGTTAAAAGCTAATATTGATAGTTTTTATTTAAGTAGTGGCACCAATAAATTAGCACTAAGCGGGCAAGTTGATGATACTTGGCAGGTTGATGGCAAAGTAACGCTTAAAAGTGATGAAAAAGCTAATATTCCATTTACTGCCGATGGCAACGCAAA
Organism: Pseudoalteromonas sp. SG45-2; assembly: GCF_014164115.1. NCBI lineage: Bacteria > Pseudomonadati > Pseudomonadota > Gammaproteobacteria > Alteromonadales > Pseudoalteromonadaceae > Pseudoalteromonas > Pseudoalteromonas sp. SG45-2. Next base: position 17,607 of record NZ_JACJEO010000014.1, on the reverse strand, counting down.
TTTAAAAGTAAGGGGGGAAAGGTTAACGCCCTCTGTTGATTTAGCGCTAATACTCGATCGCTTTATTTTTGATGAAATAAACATTAATAAATTATCAGTAAGAGGGCAGTTAGATACCGCAGCCGATTGGCAAACCGATGTTTCGGTAAGTGTTGGTTCGGCGCTTGTAGCCGAACAGCAAATTAATAGCGTTAAAATTGATATTAGCGGCGACAAAACAGATCACCAACTTACGGCATCTGTAGATGCTGAGCAAGGCAGTGTAGAGTTTGAAGTTAATGGCAAAATTAATAATACCACTTGGAATGGCGAGCTTAGTAATGTAACGCTCAGCGATAAAAAGCTTAGTTTTAGTAATACTAAAAATATTGCCATTATGGTTAATACGCAAAGTGGCGACTTTGATGTAAGTGCACATTGTTGGGCATCTGAGCAAAGTAAATTGTGCATAGACACCTTAGCCCAATCAAAAAACCTCGGTCAGCTAAATGCTAAACTAAGCAATTTAGCTCTTGAGGAGCTTAAGCACTTTTTACCTAATAGCATTCGTACTCGCGGTAATATAACTGGCGATGTAGCGCTTAATTGGCAAAGTGGTGCGCTTAAAACATTACGCGCAAATATCGATTCTAGCGACTTAGAAGCGGTGCTTACCTCGGAAGAAGATCGTTTTAAATTACCAATCGAAACTCTAACTGTTAGTGCATTTTCGGACTCTCAAGTTGGCAAGCTTGAAGCTAATTTAGAATCAAGTGTGCTTGGTAAAATAAACACACAAATTGATATTGACGACATACAAAATACGCAAGCGCTTAACGGCACTATTAATATTGATAAAATACTCCTTTCAGACTTACAACCATTTCTTGAAACCCTTGAGCAGTTAAAAGGTGATATTAGTGGAAAAGTCGCATTAGCAGGTACGTTAAAAGATCCATTATTAAATGGCGAGCTTAATGTGAGCGATATTAGTTTAGAGGGCGAGCAATTGCCTATAGCGCTGCAAAAATCAAATATAAACGTATTGTTTGATAAAACAACAGCCACAATAAAAGGCAACTTAAACGACAACCAGGGCGGTAAAATAAACCTCACCGGTGACGTTGATTGGCAAGGTGCGCAACCTGCTGTAAATGTGGCGGTAGTTGGCGATCAGTTTTATGTACGCGCGCAGCAAGGGGTTACTTTTAAAGTATCGCCAGACTTAAAAATAGGCTTGGCAAATAATGCACTCAAGCTTGCTGGTGAGGTAGTTGTGCCTTACGGTCGTATAATGATTGAAGAGCTTCCTGAGGGCGCAGTGCAAGTTAGCGATGATGAAATTATTGTTGATCAAAAAACCGAGGCCACCGAAACAGTTCCGTTTGATTACGACATAGATTTAAAAGTGATTGTTAAAAACGATGTAAAAGTAGAATCGTTTGGCTTGGAATCAAAAGTTGCGGGTGATTTAGCGATAAAAATGAGTCAAGGTGCACCAATTATAGCCACAGGTGAGCTTAACTTAATTGAAGGTACTTACTTAGCCTTTGGGCAAGATTTAATAATCAGCACCGGGCAAGTAGGTTTTAGCGGTTCAATTGAACAACCATTTTTAAATATTAAAGCAATACGTAACCCCGATACGACTGCAAATGGTGTCATTGCAGGGGTTACGCTTACGGGTAATGTTGAACAACCAACGCTTAAAATATTTTCTGAGCCTGCGATGGATCAAGCACAAGCACTCGCATATTTACTTAATGGCCAACCTTTAGGCGATGGAGAAAGTTCGTCAAGCGATGCTATGCTCACACAGTTATTACTTTCTCAAGGGGTTAGCCGCAGCGAAGGGGTTGTTTCTAAGGTAGGTGAAACCTTTGGGTTGTCAGATGTAAGTTTAAGCTCATCAGGTAGTGGTGATAGTACCAAAGTAGAAATATCAGGATACGTAGCACCCAGTTTGCAAGTTAAATATAGTGTGGGTGTATTTGATTCGCTCAGTGAAGTGGCTGTGCGTTATCAGTTACTTTCTCAGTTATACATAGAAATAACGAGCGGCCTATATCAAAATGTTGATGTGCTATATAAGTTTGATTGGGAATAACCAAAACTATAATAATTATAAGGATATAAGCGATGAGGAAAATTATATTGCCAGCTCTGCTTAGTGTTTTCTTGAGCGGTTGTGCTCAACAACTTGGTAATGGTGTTGCTAAACAAGAGCTACCTTTATATAGCGCGAGTGAGGTAATTGCTAGTGCAACAGATAATGACTGGCGAGTAGTGAACGCCCAAAATATTTTAAAGATAACGCTGCCAACGGGCGATGCGTATATTGAGCTTAATGAACAACTTGCCCCAAAGCACGTTCAAAATATTAAAAAGTTAGCACGAGAAGGGTTTTATAAAAATACCAGCGTTTATCGGTTTGTTGAGGGTTTTGTAGCGCAAGGTGGCGACAGCTTGGGTAAAAAGTTAATTAAAACGGCAGATAAAACAGTCCCTGCTGAGTTTTATTTAACAACAAACAAACCACTTTTAATTACTGAGCTAAATGGCGACGGATATGCACCAGTTACCGGCTTTTTAAACGGCTTTGCAGTAGCTCAAAACTCAGCACATACGCAAACATGGCAAGTGCATTGTAGTGGCGTGTTTGCCATGGCGCGCGACAACGATATAAACAGTGCGAGTACGGAGTTTTTTGTAACAATAGGGCAAGGCCCGCGCTACCTTGATAAAAATATTACGGTGTTTGGTCGATTGCTCGAAGGTATAGAGCATTTTAACCGTTTAGCGCGCACACCAAGTGAAGGTAAAGCATTTAACCCAATTACCAATATACAAGTACTTGGTGATGTACAAAGCGATAAAAGTATATTTAAAGTGATGAAAACAAACTCACCGGTGTTTAAAAACTTAATAAATGCTCGTAAAAACCGTGTTGAACCATGGTTTGTTAAAGCACATAACTACGTTGACGTGTGTGGTATGCCCATACCCACTAAGCGCGAAGTTATACCAATTCCAATAAATAGCTGATCTATTTTACTTGCTAAAACAACCCATTTCTTTGTTGTAAATTTCGCAAAGGGGACAACCATTTACATCAATTTACGCCTAGAACTGAATTGTTTTTTCGGCGTAAAATTTAGATCACATACTTAATGGAATTGGTATTAATTAAAAAATGTAAAAAGGAGCCTAGGCTCCTTTTTTAATACTCATATTCCAGTTTAAAATAACCTACTGACGATTAATTTTAACTGCAAATGGCGTATCGTTATAATGCGTAGAGCGATACGGGTTTATATCAAGCCCACCGCGACGAGTATAACGCGCGTAAACCTCTAACTCTTTAATATTAAGTTGTGTTGTTAAATCGCTATAAATACGCTCAACACACTGCTCATGAAATTCGTTATGTGTTCTGAACGAAATTAAGTAACGCAATAACGACTCACGACATATTTGCTCGCCTGTGTATCGTATAATGACACTTGCCCAGTCAGGCTGGGAGGTAATTAAACAGTTCGATTTAAGTAAGTGGCTATAGAGCGTTTCTGTAACTACGTTATCACTTTTTGCTTTAAGTGAATTAGCATCAATGTCGTAATTATTAATCTCAATATCTAAATCATCAATACATTCACCTGGCAGCGCCGTACACGGTAAGCAATTGTAATCGTCAGGATTGTATAAAGTCACTTTGACAGGGCTGTTAACCGCGTTTGATAAGTCATCAATTAAATGCTGTTTTACTATATCAATGCTTTCAAATCGGGTTTGGTTAAAGCTATTCAAGTAAAGCTTAAACGACTTTGACTCAATAATATGGCTGCTTTGGCATTCAAAGGTAAATAAGGCCACGGCAACTTGCGGTTTACCTTTAGTATTTAGCCATGAAAGCTCGTAACCTGTCCAAATATCTTGGCCTTTAAATGGAAGCTCTGCTTCGTCAATATTTAAAGCATCACGATTTAGTTTGCGCGCAATAGGGAAAAGCAAGCTTGGCGTGTACACATCTACATACTCAGTAGATTGGCCTAATACGCTACCTTTAAGGTCTGGAGAATTGCTGTAATCTGTCATGTTTGCTCTTAAATAGTTACAATAGGGACATTATATCTAATTTAAATGAGTTTCACAGTATGTCTGTTGCATTGCTTATAGAACAACTTCATCAAACATTTAGCGAAAATACCCTTAAAAGCACTACAAAGTACCCACTTATTGCGCACGACGAGCAATGGCCAAGCCCATGTGAAGTTGGTGAGGTTGACGAGCAAGGAAACATTCAATGGCAGGGCGCGCGTCAGCAACCTGCAGGTTCGCTTAATGATTTAGCCAGTGCACTAGAACTTGAGTTTCCAAAAGCGCTTAGCGAGCTATACGGACATATGTACGGTGGAAGTATTTTAGCAAGTATTGATGGGCATCAGGTTGAATTACTACAAGCATGGAACGAAGAAGACTTTAATTTGCTACAGCAAAATATAACGGGCCACGTTTTAATGAAACGCAAGCTTAAGCAGCCAGAAACTGTATTTATTGGTTTAACAGATCAAGATGATTTACTAGTAAGTGTATTGGTACACACTGGTGAAGTATGTTTAGAGCATGTAGGCAAAAAAACACACCATGTACTTGCACCTAACATTAATGCTTTTTTAAAGGCATTAGAGGTTTAGAGTCTATTCAACAATCAGCTTGGTGCAGTTAGCACCAAGCTGTTGTTATTCATTGATTTAGTGTGATCACTGAAAATCCCACGATATATTAGACACTAAGCCACATGGCTCACACCTAAAGTCGAATAACCCAAACCACGATTCAGGTAATTTCCAGTCGCCATTACAACTAGGGCATTTTCGTTCAAGTTCAGACGCTTTATCTACGCCGCCTACACGGTATAAATAATAGTAGGTTGGCTTTTTGGTTAAAAAACTAATTCGCTTTGTTATGTCTTTTCCGCGTCTGTATAAGTCACTTTGAATACTCGATATTTCTTCAAGCGCCGGAAACTCACAACGGGTTGCGCCATTAATTTGAATTTGATCGCAGGCTTGCCAATCTTCTTGCCATTTTATAAGCGTTTTATAGTCACCATTAGCAATTGCCGGAATACGAAATAGCGGCACAGGCAAAAAGTCATCACCACAATAAAGCGGGCTGCACGTATGCACATAGGTTGTATATAAAATATAACTTGATGGTTCTTTGCAGCAATCAGCGCCGTTGGAGTGAATATCTTGTCCGATCACTTTTACTTTTGGCGCAAGTAGCCCAGCACTATGTAACTTTTCGATACTGTGCTTAACAAACGGGCTGTTATTTAGCGGGTGCATTGCATCTTCAGTAGGGCACATAACGCGGGTAATAAAAAATCCATCTTTTAAAACGGTTGGAAATTCTTCCCCCATTATTTGACCATTAAAACGCAGTGCATTTACTAAGCGATTTATTGCTTGTTCGGCTTGTTCTAGGGTGGTGTCTTGGTAGCAATCAAAAGTTAAATCAACAACGAACATTTATAGTCTCAAATTATTTTTGTTCTAGCAGCGCAAGAAGTTTATCGAGTTTTTGCTCAATTCTATCTAATTGACTTGTTTTAAGCTCAGTATTATCTGACTGCTGTGGGTTTCTCATGAAGTTATTAATTGAATCAGGATTGTTTTTATATTGGCTTACTGCTGCAATAATCATAGGCATTGGAACCGGTTGCGCCAAACGGCTTTTAGTTAGTGCTACAGTAGGGGTTTTGCCTTCATCGAGAAGGGCTTTGATTGCATCAAATACAACTGAATTCATTAGATATATAACTCTTTAATAAAATAAATACGCAGCATATAAATGCTGCGCAGATGCTATGTTAGCAATAAATAAGGGAGGGTACATTAAATAAAATTACTTACTTTGACGAATGCGTACATCTAACTCGTCAATTACTTCACTCCAATCTCCGTCTTGTGCAAGGGATTCAGCTAAAAAGTGCTGTTGTGCCTCATCCCAAAAAGAAGCTTCTTGGAGTAATGTTGTGTCTTCTAATTCATGTGAGGCAATAAATGCATCTATTTGCTCATCACTATTTGGTAATCCAAGCTGTGCAAAAAGTGTGTTAATGTCGTGTTTTGTCGTATCCATGATATTGCTCCTTTAAATGAATGAAAATTCATACTAGTACCTAACTGTACCTCCTGCTAGTTAAACTCTCGCTGAATTTACGGTTAATAATTTTAGGTATATAGTTAGGTTTAAAGTTAAACAGCCTATAGCTAAAATAATAAAGGAAATACAATGAGTGTAACCACACCAGCTGATACGTTCAGCGTACAGTATTTAGCTGCAGAAGATATTAGTACTGCAGCGAGCCTAATTTATCAGGCTTATCATGACGATCCTGTATTACTAAACATGCTTAGCTACAATGACGAAAATAAATCAGTTTACGAAAAAAAATTACGATCATTAATTCGCGAAGAACTCAGTAGTTTTTGGCAAGAAAAACAGCCATTAATTGGTTTATACCGCAACGATAAATTAAAAGCAGTAGCGTGTGTATTTGAATCTAATAGCCAATTACAAGCGCAGCGTTATTGGCACTGGCGTTTAAAATTAATGCTGAGTGCGGGCTACTTACAAACAAATCAATTAATAGATAAAGAACAAACAATTAGAGACGCCCTTAAACAAAAAGGCAATTACTATTTTTTAGCTTTTATTGCCGTAGATCCGCATTTTCATGGACAAGGCTTTGGTCGTTACTTACTACGCGGGCTTGACGACTTAGTTAAATGCAACGCTGAGTCAACAGGGATGGCTGTATTTGTAACACGTAAGGAGCACATTGAATTTTTTAAAACTGAAAAGTTTGAAGCATTTAAACACCTTACTTTTAACCAAGTAGAGGGCGAGTTACTGTTTAAACCAATAATTGAGCCAACTATTTAAAATTATAATGTAAGCCAATGCGCCCAAACGGACATAAGACCGTGAGATATATCTCACATCATCGTAAGCATTGTCACTTAAAGGCTGCTAATAAGTAGCCTTTTTTGTTCTAAGTTATTGTTCTGCAGTGTTTATTTTGTTTTTTCATTTTTGTGACGTTTATTTATTTAATGTTAAGTCCTATTTCTCCCCCCTGATTGCTTTAAACTTCTCTTCGTCAAGACGACATAGCTCAATGATTGAGTTACTGCCAAGGATACGGAATAGGCAACATAGCAGACGCTAGCAGGAAGAATAAGGAAGTGCATGAAGCACTTAGTAGCTAGGAGTTACTTTAGGATAATCACGGATGACGCTACAGGAAGTAGCAGGAGCGTTAGTTTACGCAGGACAGCCAAGATGGCAAGTGGACATTGCAGGATGCAAAAAGTGGCAGGAGCTACTTTAAAGGATTACCAGGGATGATGCTACGGGACGTAGCCAAACGATAGATTTCGTGGGTTTGCCAAGATGGCTATGGATATTGCAGGATGCAAAAGTGGCAGGAGCTACTTTAAAGGATTACCAAGGATGATGCTGCGGATGTAGCCAAACGATAGATTTCGTGGGTTTGCCAAGGTGGCCATGGATATTGCAGGATGCAGTGTGAGGGTAAACAAGGTTGTTTACTCGTTCAGGGGATGATAATACGGATTTAAGATAATGGATATCTAGCAGGATGCAGTCCAATTGGGGCGTAACTTTAGTTACGCCTTAGTTTTTTGTGTTGAATTAAATTTATTAATTTAAGACACATACTCCTTAAGTATATTAAGTTTTATATTTTATGGGGTGGAACAACCACACTTTTCAAAAACTCATTTTCCATAATTAACACACCTTGATAAGCATTTTCACCATCGCTTGAAAATTCAAATATAAATTCACTTTTAATGCCTGGCTTGCCGTTCTTTAAAAAACCAAAGCGGCGTTTTGTGCATGCAACACTCATCAACTGCACCTGCAGTTGCTCACTTTGACGTTTAGCATGAACGTTCGCCGCTTCAGCAACCTTTCGGTTAAGCCAAAATAAGTAAATTACACTACCAATAAGTATGAACGTCCATAAACTTGCCATTTAAGAGAATAACCTTCCAATTGCACGCGCGAGGGTTTCGCTACGATTTTCTTTACGTAATAAGCCTAATAAATGCGGGCGAATAGTTGGTATTGCAACTAAGTCAGCAAAAATACTTGGAAACAATTCTTCAATTTTTTGATGATGCGCGCAATTATCCATAAATACATGTAAGCGTTCAGGGTTTTCTAATTGTTTAAAACACCGCCCAGCGATTGTTAGTAACACGTCAGAGTCGTGCTTCACTGGTGAGCTGAGTACAGTATCAACTAATTGAGCGCATAACCCTTGAGCTTGACCTTTTGAAGCTGATCTTAGTGCTGCGGTTATAGCTAATGTATCGTTATTGCTAATTGCGGTCTGTGTGTAATCAACAAGTAACTCACTCATTGATGTTGGTATTTCAACGTGTTCAAGCATGGCACTGAGTGGTTGTAGTACTTCAATAGGTAAATGCGCCCATGCTTTTTGCAGATTACTTAAGTTTGTATCGCTGTCTAAGCGTAGTGCAAAATCGGCAATACCCTGTAGTGCAACACTTTGCCAATTATCAAAACCAATTTTACCGCTAAAGTACAATTGTGCATGCTCGTAATACTGCGATGCAGGCTGTTTTAATAGTACTTTTACTTGGGCGTTAAATGCCGCTAATTTATTTGCGTTTGGTGTAAAAACATAAGGGTTATTATCAAGCTTTCCATCGGCTTGCTCGCCTGTAATTTCAGTGCCTAGCGCTTGAATAACCATATCAGCAAAGTGATCGCGACTAGCACTTACCAGCATACTTTGCTCATCAAGGGGGAATTTTAAAAACCATACATACGGTTCTTTACTGGCTTTAGTATCCCAAAATTGAATAGCGAGCCATGCATGACCAGCAAGTGGATAAGGGTAAGGCACTTGAGCTTGTTCAATAGCTAAAAATTGTTTTTTATCAAGCTTAGTAATGTGCCTGCCAATATCAAAAGCACGCCACTGAGTACCCGCACCATCTAAAAGCTGACCTAATGTAGCTATTTGATCACTCATTGTTTTCTCAACTGTTTTTACTGCAAAATTACATTAATTATACGTCATAGCCGCTTGTGAGGGAACAGGGTATAATTGCATTACATATATAAAAGAGGGTGGTTATGTACCAGCAAACCCAAACTTATTTAGTGCAGCTAACGGCACTTTTACAAAAACACGCGCTTTGGCAAAGTGAGCCAATAGACGCTGAGGCACTGCTTTCAAATACTCCTTTTTGTCACGATACAATGGCATTTGAGCAGTGGTTACAGTTTGTATTTATTGACAAAATACAGCAATTAATAACACATAGGCAACCACTGCCGCGTAACTTTGCTATTGCCCCTATGGCGCAAATGACACTTGTGAATAAAGCCGGAAGCGATGAAATTATTGAATTACTAACAGCCCTTGATACCTTTTTAGGAGAACCAAATGAGTGAGCGTCCAGCGCCTATTGAATATGGCGAGCTGACTATTTTGTATCAAGATGAAAACTATGTGGCTATAAATAAGCCTTCAGGTTTATTAGTGCATCGCTCGTTTTTAGATAAACACGAAACCCAGTTTGCTATGCAAATGTTGCGCGACCAGCTAGGGCAACATGTATTTCCAGTACATAGGCTCGATAGACCTACGTCGGGCGTATTGCTGTTTGCATTGAACTCGGAAGCTGCTCGCGATATGAACCAGCTATTTATTGAAGGTACTATTGCTAAGCGCTATTTGGCCTTAGTGCGCGGCTTTGCGCCAGAGTCAGTATTTTTAGATAAACCGCTTAAAGAAGAACTTGATAAAATAGCCGATAAGTTTGCAGATCAAGATAAAGCACCGCAAGAAGCGCAAACCCAGTTTAATTGCTTGCACCAAGCTGCATTGCCTATTCCTATAGGTAAGTATCCAACAGTGCGTTACTCGTTAGTTGAGTGTTTTCCAAAAACCGGGCGAAAGCATCAAATTCGCAGACACTTAAAGCACTTATCACTGCCTATCATTGGTGATGTAAATCATGGTGATAACCAGCATAATCAATTTTTTAGAGAGCATTTTGAGCTAAGACGCTTAATGTTATTTGCAACAGAGCTTAGTTTTGTGCACCCTTATAGTAATGAATCAATAACAATTAAAGCGCCACTAGGTGAAGACATGCTTGAAATATGTAAGCAGCTAGGTTGGCCAGAGCAAGAAAAGGATTATTAATGGCACATATTAGTATTTTTGTAGGCAGCGTTAATGGCGGTGCAGAGCGTTTAAGCGATGAAGTTGCAGCCACAATAGAGCAAGCGGGTCATACTGCTACAGTAATTACAGAAGCATCGCTTGATGATATAAAAAATGCATCGCATATTTTAATTGTTACCTCCACAACAGGCCAAGGTGATGTACCGAGTAATTTGGCCGGATTGTACTTTGCAATGAATAGCACTTTCCCAATGCTTACCGATAAACCGTTTGGTGTAATTGCAATGGGTGACAGATGTTACGGCGATACATTTTGTGGCGCAGGGCGAAGCTTTGACGAGCTACTTCGTGATTTACAAGCAAAGCCTGTGGGCAACCGCCTAGAAATAGATGCATGTGAAGATTTTGAACCGTGGCCGATAACCGAGCCTTGGTTAAAAGTATGGCTAGAAAAACTACCTGCTTAATCCTTTAATTTTAAAGTATTAAAAAAGGAGCGCATGCGCTCCTTTTTACTTTTAATATAGTTTTATAAATTAACTACTTCTGACATCTACTTTAAGTTTTAGCTTTTGGCCAGGTTGTAAGTATTTTTGACCGGCTAAATTATTCCACTTAATAATTTCGTTAACGCTTAGATTAAACTTAGACGCAATACGTGCAAGTGAGTCACCACGGCGTACTTTGTATGTAATAGTACGGTTGGTACTTGCCGTTGCTTGTGGTTTATTAGCTGACTTATACACAGTAAGTTTTTGATTTAGGCGCAGTACAGAGTTTTTCTTTAGCTTATTCCATTTAGCCAACTCATCCATAGTTACGTCATATTCGCGGCTAATGTCCCATAACGTGTCGCCACTTTTAACTGTGTGCGAAAGCTTTGTGCGAGTTGCTTTATTAGCAGCTAAGCGCATCTGCTTTGGTAAATGTTCGCTATTTATAGCGCCATCAGTAAGCGGGACTAATAATTCTTGGCCTACTTTAATCGTATTTGATTTGAGTTTATTAAGCGATCGGATTGCACTTGAGCTCGTTGTAAACTTTTTGGCAATTACTGATAAGCTGTCGCCTCGAGCCACAATATAACGTTGCCAGCGTAATCTGTTTTTAACATCAGTGTTTGCTAGTTTTTGACTAAATTGCTCTGCTTTATCAACAGGCAATAATAAAGAATGTGGGCCATTAGGATCAGTTGCCCAGCGGTTAAAACCAGGGTTTAATCTGTATAGCTCAGTAAGCGTCATATCAGCCATATCAGCAGCAAGCGCTAAATCTATTTGCGAGCCAACATCAACCACTTCAACCACTTGTGCATTAATTACTGGTTGCCATGTAACATTAAAATCATCTGAGCGTTTTAATAAATCGGCAAGTGCTAATAACTTTGGTACGTAGGCTGTTGTTTCGCTAGGTAAATCAAGAGACCAAAAATCGGTAGGTAAATGCTTTTTACGATTCTTTTTAATCGCGCGCATTAAACGCCCTTCACCTGAGTTATAAGCAGCAATCGCATTTAGCCAATCGCCTTCAAGTGTTTTATGTAAATACGATAAGTAGTCAAGTGCTGCGCGAGTCGATTGCACTATGTCGCGACGACCGTCGTACCACCAGTTTTGTTTTAAATCGAATCGCTCACCGGTTGCAGGCATAAACTGCCAAATGCCCGATGCGCTGCGATTAGAATAACCAAATGGGTCAAATGCGCTTTCTACAATAGGCAGTAGTGCAATTTCGATTGGCATTTCGCGCTTTTCTACTTCTTCAACAATAAAGTGTAAGTAAGGTTCTGCACGTTTAGAAATACGATCTAAATAGGCTTGGTGGCGAGCGTAATAGTTACGTTCAGTAACAACAGGGCGGTTTTGCGGTATTTCGATAGAAAGTTGGTAGCGAATTCGCTCCCACACATCATCAAACACGGGCGCTTCTTGCTCATCAGAGTCAACTTGCTGATATTGTGCGTTTACCATCAATGCATTGTTAATGTCGTTAGGACTTGCGCCTTCGAGTTGTTGGTTTGCTTGCGTGGCAACTTGAGAGTCTGACTCTAATGTTGTCACAGTTTGACAACCACTTAGCGCTAACGCCAAGGCTACTAATAGGGGAGATTTATTCATAAATACCAATACATCGGGTAAAAAACTCGGCGAATACTACCTGTTATGAGTTAACATTGCCACTTAATGACTTTTTAAAACGCAGAAATAGAATCATCACTATATCTTAAGTTGATGATTCTAATGAAATAAATATTAAAGTATTAGTTTTTGCATTAAAAATTGTCTTTGAACTGTCTCAGACTCGCAAAGTTTCCCCAAGGTTCATTGTTTTTTGTAACCGAGATAAATTTCTCTGGCACTAACTCTATAATGGTTGGCAAATCGCTACGCATAAATGGATTTATTTTTAGCTCCTGTCCAATAGAGGTCGGTAGAGAAATTTGATTATTACTGCGTAATTCATCTACTTTTTTACTGTACGCAAGGAGTTCTGGGTTGCGTGGTTCAACTGCTTCGGCAAAGGCAAGATTAGCTTGCGTGTATTCGTGCGTGCAATAAACAACACAGCTTGCAGGCAGCTCTCTTAGTTTATTAAAAGATTTCCACATTTGCTCTGGCGTGCCTTCAAATAAGCGCCCACATCCGCCGCTAAATAATGTATCGCCTGTAAAAGCAAGTTCATCATTTGTGTAACAAATATGATCAAGCGTGTGCCCAGGGGTTGCTAAAATAGTAAAGTTAATATTAAGCACACTGATGCTTTGTCCATCAGTGAGTGCGTGAGTGACGCCTTTAAATGGACTATTTGCAGGGCCATAAACCGATATATCTGGATAGGCGTCAACTAATTCAGCTACGCCATCAGTGTGGTCGTAGTGATGATGCGTAATTAAAATGCCACCAAGCGTTAGTTTGTGCTCAGCTAAGTACGTTAATACGGGATGTGCTTGGCCTGGATCGACTACCCATGCTTGGTTACTGTTATCGGTAGTTAAACACCAAATGTAATTATCAGAAAAGGCTTTAATTGCTTTGACTTGCACCATGGTAAATTGCTCTATAAAGTGACACTTATCGCATAGTATAACGAGCTCAAAAAATGAAACCAGCCCTTAGTTTTCAAGAAGGACCCAAACCACTGTCGTGGCAGCAGTTTCCTCATGGGGATTATTTACGCACAGATATTGAACGTAAAATGGAGCAATGGCTTCCGCGTATGTTTGGCTATCATATGCTTAAGTTGGGTAATTTAAGTGGCGAATTAAACACAAGTATAAGTACGATTAAACACCAAGTGTGTGTTGCAGAGCCTGGGCCTTACACTGGGGTAGTTGCTGACATAGATGAATTGCCATTTTACGAGCACAGTATTGATGCTTGTATACTAAGCCACTGCTTAGAGTATCATTCAGACCCACATCACATTTTACGAGAAGCACATCGCACGCTTATTCCGGGCGGTTATATACTAGTGACTGGTTTTAATCCGTTTAGTTTGTGTGGGCTTGCACAAATGCTGCCTTTTAGTGGTCAGAAGTTACCATGGACGGGGCGCTTTTTTACCCCTGCGAGGGTTAAAGATTGGCTAAATTTATTGGGTTTTGAAATTGTAAGTGACGAACGTTTTATTTATTCATCACTGGCAAGAGGTAACAGGTTATCAAGATTTGAGTTTTGGCGGACTTTTGCAAAACAGTATTTAAAACCAATGGGCAGTGTTTATATGCTGGTGGCACGAAAGAGAGTTGCGCCACTTACGCCGATAAAACCTAAGTGGCATGCTAGGCCGCAGTTTGCACCAGTAAAAGGGGCAGGGCTTAGACAAACGTCAAAGCAACACTTTAAATCGTGCGAGCAAAAAAATAATACCAATTGCATTAAATAAGTGATCTATCATAGCGCTAAGAAAATAGCACATTAACAAGGCGAAAATTGTGACATATAGTTGTTCTATATGAATAATTTTTAACGCAGTTAGTGAGTTATTTAATGCGATAGAATGAACATGTTTTTAATAAAATTGGTATAATAACTAGCTTAGAATAAATTTAAGGCTGGTAGCCTACATCTTCTAGTAAATCTTTACTGCCAGCGGCATCGCGCGCTAAATCGTCAACTATTTCGTTGTATTTATTGCCGCTATGCCCTTTAACCCACTTCCAAGTTACATTGTGCTCGCTACAGGCTTTATCTAAGCGTTTCCATAAATCGACGTTTTTAACCGGCTTTTTAGCTGATGTTAACCAGCCACGTTTTTTCCAGTTAGTGATCCACGATTCAATGCCTTGCTTAACATATTGGCTATCGGTTGTTAGGTTTACATCGCATTCTCGAGTGAGTGATTCTAGGGCAACAATAGCCGCGAGCATTTCCATTCGGTTATTTGTTGTGAGTTTATAACCTTGGCTCATTTCTTTTTCGTGGCCGTTATAAATCATAAAAATACCATAACCGCCGGGGCCTGGATTACCTAAACATGAGCCGTCGGTGTAAATCTCTACGGTTTTTTGCACTGTTTTACCTTGATCTTATGTACAATAAAGTGATTATAGAAAGATACCAGAATCAGGCTAAATTCGATATGGCACGTAGACAAATAGTTTTAGATACAGAAACCACCGGCATCGACCCTAAACAAGGGCACCGTATTATAGAAATTGGGTGTGTGGAGTTAGTAAATCGCCGTTTAACAGGCAATAACTTTCACGTTTATATAAACCCACAACGCCCAAGCGAAGAAGAAGCAATCGACGTTCACGGTATCACTAACGAATTTTTACGTGATAAACCGTTATTTCATCAAATTGCCCAAGAGTTTTTCGACTATATTGAAGGGGCAGAGTTAGTTATTCATAACGCGCCGTTCGATATTGGCCATATGGATAATGAATTTGCACTACTTAATCAGGGCTATCCTAAAACAGAGACTTTTTGTCAAGTTCTCGACACGCTTAAAATGGCGCGTGACTTGCATCCAGGTCAAAAGAACAATCTTGATGCATTGTGTCGTCGTTACGATGTAGATAACGCAAAGCGAACACTTCACGGCGCGCTACTGGATTCTGAAATTTTAGCCGATGTTTACCTTGCCATGACGGGTGGTCAAACAAAGCTGAATTTGAATCAAAACAAAGATGACGGCAGCGAGCAACAGAAAGGCGGTATAAAGCGTTTAAATAGCGATAGAGCCCCATTAGTTGTATTGCGAGCAAGCGACGCTGAGCAAAGCGCACACGAAGCACGATTAGATCTTGTAAACAAAGAAGGCGGCCAATGTATATGGCGCGCAGAATAAGGCGATTTAATGAAAACGATGTATTTTGTAACAGCGTTATGTGCCGCTAGTTTATTTACTGGCAATGCATATGGCGTAAAACAAGTAGAAGTGCTCAAGCGCGATGGGCATCAAAATGAGATCCCTTTACTTGATAATCGTTTTCGCATAGATAGCAAAATAGATGAAATAACACTGCTGTTTTTTAGAAAATCAGGTGCACCTGCTGTTATTTTAGTGCGGCCCGATGGCAGTAAGTACTTTGCTACTGACTCAGTTAAAAACCCTAACTTAGATTGGTTTGACGAACTCAGCTACGATTTAGTTACCATAAAAAAACCTATGGCGGGTCCTTGGCAAGTAATAGGCAGTATTTTACCCGACAGCAGAATAGTTGTATTAGGCGAAATATCTCTTGAGGCAGAGCCTCTTCCTTCAATGTTGTTTAGAGGGGAGACAATAAAAATCACTGGCAAAATACTAAACGACGGTGAGCCAATTAATACAAACCTATTTAGAGATGTTGTGAGCCTTAATGTTGACTTTGTAAGTACCAACAATGAAAACTTTGCTAACTTTGGCGCAGGCATTCAAGAAGTCGCTGAATTTAAAGACGATGGACGTGGATTTGATGAGCGCCCTAAAGATGGTGTGTTTACTGGCGAGTTTACTTTAGATTTCCCAGCGGGTGAATGGACACCAGAGCTTTACGTGGCAACACCTCTGCTGCAGCGTCGCATTGTGCAAAATACAATAGAAGTGCACGAGCCGCCTTTTATAACCGAAGTCGCGTTAGCTGAACAAGACACAGACGAGCATCTGTTAACTATAAATATAGACCCAAGTATTGTTAAGCCAGAGACAGTCATCATCCAGGGAAAAATCTACTATCCCAATAACGAAGAGCAAATGTTTACCATAGATGCTGCAGCTAAAGACTCACGTCAGCTTAGTGTTAAAAATTATGATTGGGGTAGATATAGTGTTGAACTGTCTGTTTTTGGCACTAATATTAATGGCCGTGAATTTATGGCAACGCTACCAACGTATAAATTTGAGATAGAACGACCCATAGAAGCGGTGCCCGAAATTGATTCGGCAACAATTATTACGCCAGATAAAATGATTGAGAGTGAGCCTGTTGAAGAAAAAATGGCCACATCGGCAATTATTAGTTTAATTGTAGGCTGCAATACGCTCATTTTATTACTCGGTTGGTTGTTAATTCGTATATTTGTTCAGAAAAAACCGATTAAATTTAAAGTGAAGCTGCCTTTTTTAAAGAAAAAGAAAACAAGTGAAGGTGGTGTTGCCGACACAGAAAAAAATCAAGTCGGTAAAAATGGCTCAAAAAATGACAGAACAGGTGAAATTTTAAACCTTTCGATGACAGATGACTAAAAAACCTATAAAAAAACAAAAAAGCCCTTGACGAAATAGGGGTTGGTTCGTATTATTCACGCCGCTGTCAGGGAGACCTAAACAGCAACGAAAATATGGAGTGGTAGTTCAGTTGGTTAGAATACCGGCCTGTCACGCCGGGGGTCGCGGGTTCGAGTCCCGTCCACTCCGCCATTTTCGTAAAACTTGTAAGTAAAAGCTGGAGTGGTAGTTCAGTTGGTTAGAATACCGGCCTGTCACGCCGGGGGTCGCGGGTTCGAGTCCCGTCCACTCCGCCAACACTTACACAACGTATGGTTGTAAAACATATTCTTATTATGGAGTGGTAGTTCAGTTGGTTAGAATACCGGCCTGTCACGCCGGGGGTCGCGGGTTCGAGTCCCGTCCACTCCGCCAATAAGAAAAAATAACAGTTTAAATATGCGCTGGAGTGGTAGTTCAGTTGGTTAGAATACCGGCCTGTCACGCCGGGGGTCGCGGGTTCGAGTCCCGTCCACTCCGCCAACTATTTAAACAATGTTATATTACAAAATTTGTATGCTGGAGTGGTAGTTCAGTTGGTTAGAATACCGGCCTGTCACGCCGGGGGTCGCGGGTTCGAGTCCCGTCCACTCCGCCAACAAATTAAGTAATAACAAGTATAATGATATCTCTGCGGAGTGGTAGTTCAGTTGGTTAGAATACCGGCC